>SBBV01000366.1 GCA_005240015.1 Candidatus Odyssella thessalonicensis
GCCCGATCTCGAGGCGGCGCTGAAGCGCCTCTCCGAGGGCAACCCCGATTTGAAGCCGACCGATGGCGGCCGCAAGGCCGAGAAAGGCGACGTGCTGGTGATCGACTTCGCCGGCACGATCGGCGGCACGGCCTTTCCGGGCGGCAGCGCCGAGGGCCACCATCTCCGGCTCGGCACCGGCAGCTTCATCCCCGGCTTCGAAGACCAGCTCGTGGGCGCCGCGGCGGGTGAGAAGCGCGACGTGAAGGTGACGTTTCCGGCCGACTATGCGGCCAAGAACCTTGCCGGCAAGGAAGCCCTGTTCGCGGTGACCGTGAAGGAGATCAAGCAGGCGGTGCCGGCCGAGCTCAACGATGCGTTCGCCGAACGCGTCGGCGCCAAGGACCTGGCCGACCTCAAAACCCAGATCAAGAAGCAGATCGAGGGCGAATACGCCTCGCTCGCGCGCATGCGCCTGAAGCGCCAGCTGCTCGACAAGCTCGCCGAGGGCCACGGCTTCGCCGTGCCCGAGGGCATGGTCGAGGCCGAGTTCAACCTGATCTGGCGCGAGGTCGAGGAGCAGAAGAAGCAGGGCCAGCTCGACGAGGCCGACAAGGCCAAGACCGAGGACGAATTGAAGGCCGACTACCGCAAGATCGCGGTGCGCCGCGTTCGCCTGGGTCTGCTGCTGGCCGAGGTCGGCAAGCGCAACAAGATCGAGGTGTCGCGCGAAGAGCTCGGCCAGGCCATCGTGCGCGAGGCCCAGCGCTTCCCCGGCCAGGAGCGGAAGGTCATCGACTACTACCAGCAGAACCAGGACGCGCTCGCCCAGCTGCGCGCGCCGCTCTACGAGGACAAGGTCGTCGACTACATCCTGGCCCTTGCCAAGGTGAGCGAGAAGCCGGTCAGCCCCAAGGAACTGACGGCGCTGGCCGAGGCCGAGGCGGCCGCCGGGGCCAAGGGCGGCGCCGACGAGGGCGCCGAGGAGGAGGGCGAACGGAAAAGGAAAAAGGCCTCTGAAAAGAAGAAATAGCGGACCTATATGATCCTTCCAGCGGCCGGGCCGGCGACGCCGGTCGGCCCGCCGCAAGTCCTGCAACAGCCGGGGAATTCCGACCCATGCGCGATCCTTATGCCGTCCACAGCCAGCTCATCCCGATGGTGGTCGAGCAGACCTCGCGCGGCGAGCGCGCGTTCGACATCTATTCGCGGCTCTTGAAGGAGCGCATCGTCTTCGTGACCGGGCCGGTCGAAGACCACATGGCCAGCCTCATCTGCGCCCAGCTCTTGTTCCTCGAGGCCGACAACCCCAACAAAGACATCGCGATGTACATCAATTCCCCGGGCGGCGTGGTGACCTCGGGGTTGGCCGTCTACGACACCATGCAGTACATCCGCTGCGACGTTTCGACCGTGTGCATCGGCCAGGCCGCCTCGATGGGCTCGATGCTGTTGGCTGCCGGCAAGAAGGGCAAGCGCTTCGCGCTGCCGAACGCGCGGATCATGGTCCACCAGCCCTCGGGCGGCTTCCAGGGCCAGGCCACCGACATCGAGATCCACGCCCGCGAGATCCTGGCCATCCGCTCGCGCTTGAACGAGATTTACGTCAAGCACACCGGCCAGTCGCTCAAGGCGATCGAGGACGCGATGGAGCGCGACAAGTTCCTCTCGCCGGCCGAGGCCAAGGCGTTCGGCATCATCGACGAGATCACCGTCAACCGGCCGGTTCCAGCCGGCTCCGAGGGCGCCCAGGCCGAGAAGAAATAGGCGTTAACCGGTCGAGGCCGGTAACTACGAAAAGCCTTGCCGGCCCCCCGTCCCCGCCTAAGATAGCGGTTTGAAATCAAGATTTTGTTCACCATAATTTGCCAAGCTCAATTGGTTAGGCCGTCCGTTGTAATGGCGTCAGGGGTGGCGGACGGTTAGGGTTCAGTGGGCGTGATGGTGTGTCGATGAGTAAGACAGGCGGAGAGGCGAAGAACACGCTCTACTGCTCGTTCTGCGGCAAGAGCCAGCACGAGGTGAGGAAGCTCATCGCCGGCCCGACCGTGTTCATCTGCGATGAATGCGTCGAGCTCTGCATGGACATCATCCGCGAGGAGAACAAGACCAACCTCGTGAAGTCGCGCGACGGCGTTCCCACCCCGCGCGAGATCCGCCAGGTCCTCGACGACTACGTGATCGGCCAGGAACACGCCAAGAAGGTCCTCTCGGTCGCCGTCCACAACCACTACAAGCGCATCGCCAACGGCGGCAAGGCCAACGGCGTCGAGCTGCAGAAATCCAACATCCTGCTCGTCGGCCCCACCGGGTCGGGCAAGACGCTGCTGGCGCAAACCCTGGCGCGCATCATCGACGTGCCGTTCACGATGGCCGACGCCACGACGCTCACCGAGGCGGGCTATGTCGGCGAGGACGTCGAGAACATCATCCTGAAGCTGCTCCAGGCCGCCGACTACAACGTCGAGCGCGCGCAGCGCGGCATCGTCTACATCGACGAGGTCGACAAGATCAGCCGGAAGTCCGACAACCCCTCGATCACGCGCGACGTCTCGGGCGAGGGCGTGCAGCAGGCCCTGTTGAAGATCATGGAAGGCACCATCGCCTCGGTGCCGCCGCAGGGCGGGCGCAAGCATCCGCAGCAGGAGTTCCTGCAGGTCGACACGACCAACATCCTCTTCATCTGCGGCGGCGCCTTCTCGGGCCTCGAGAAGATCATCTCGGCGCGGGGGCGCGGCACCTCGATCGGCTTCGGCGCCGAAGTGCGCGCGCCCGACGAGCGCCGCGTCGGCGAAGTCCTGCGCGAGTGCGAGCCGGAGGACCTGCTGAAGTTCGGGCTGATCCCCGAGTTCATCGGCCGCCTGCCGGTCGTGGCGACGCTCGAGGATCTCGACGAATCGGCGCTGATCCGCATCCTGACCGAGCCCAAGAACGCGCTGGTGAAGCAGTATCAGCGCCTGTTCGAGATGGAAGGGGTGAAGCTCGCCTTCACCAAGGACGCGCTCGAGGGCGTGGCCAGGAAGGCGATCGGCCGCAAGACGGGCGCGCGTGGCCTGCGCTCGATCCTCGAGGCCAACCTGCTCGACACCATGTTCGAGCTGCCGAGCCTCGAAGGCGTTTCCGAGGTCGCGATCAATCGCGAGGTGATCGAGGGTCGCGCCAAGCCGCTCTACATCTACGCGGATCGGCCGCGCGAGCGCGAAAGCACGGCCTAATCCGTGCGCGGGGAGAGCCCATCCTCCCCAAGCCCTAGCGGGCAGACCTTGATTAGCGTGCCTCGCGTGGCCAAATCTCGCGTGTGGCGCCGAGGCGCCGCGCTTCCGTGCCTAGCCTGCCGGTCGGCAAGGGATCGGCCAAGCCCAAGGTTCAGAGATGATCGAAAAACAAGGCGGCGTTCAGTTTCCGGTTCTCCCGCTGCGGGACATCGTCGTGTTCCCGCACATGGTCGTGCCGCTCTTCGTCGGCCGCGAGAAGTCGGTACGCGCGCTCGAAGACGTGATGAAGGACGACAAGCAGATCCTGCTCGTCACGCAGAAGAACGCGGCCCAGGACGACCCGACGCCGGGCGACATCTATTCGGTCGGCACGGTCGGCACCGTGCTGCAGCTGCTGAAGCTCCCGGACGGCACGGTGAAGGTGCTGGTCGAGGGCGCCCGCCGCGCGCGCATCCTGAAGTTCACCGAGAATCCCAACTTCTTCGAGGCCACGGTCGAGCTGATCGAGGACCAGAAAGGCGACGACAAAGAGGTCGAGGCGCTGATGAGGACGCTCATCGGCCAGTTCGAGCAGTACATCAAGCTCAACCGCAAGATTCCGCCCGAGGTGCTGGTCTCGATCAACCAGATCGACGACGCCGGCAAGCTCGCCGACACCATCGCCTCGCACTTGAACTTGAAGATCCCCGACAAGCAGACGCTGCTCGAATGCGCCACGATCGCCGAGCGGCTCGAGAAGATCTACGCCTTCATGGAAGGCGAGATCGGCGTCATGCAGGTGGAAAAGCGCATCCGCAACCGCGTGAAGCGGCAGATGGAGAAGACCCAGCGCGAGTACTACCTGAATGAGCAGATGAAGGCGATCCAGAAGGAGCTGGGCGAGGGCGAGGACGGCAAGGACGAAGCCGCCGAGCTCGAGGATCGCATCAAGAAGACGCGCCTCTCCAAGGAGGCGCGCGACAAGGCGATGGCCGAGCTCAAAAAGCTCCGGTCGATGAGTCCGATGTCGGCCGAAGCCACGGTCGTTCGCAACTATCTCGACTGGCTGCTCTCGATCCCGTGGAAGAAGCGCACCAAGCTGCGCCACGACATAAAGGGCGCCGAGAAGATTCTGAACGACGACCACTATGGCCTCGAGAAGGTCAAGGAGCGGATTCTCGAATACCTCGCGGTGCAGGAGCGCGTCGGCAAACTGCGCGGGCCCATCCTCTGCCTCGTCGGCCCGCCCGGCGTCGGCAAGACCTCGCTCGGGAAATCCGTGGCGCGCGCCACCGGCCGCAACTTCATCCGCGTGAGCCTGGGCGGCGTGCGCGACGAGGCCGAGATTCGCGGCCACCGGCGCACCTATATCGGCTCGATGCCGGGCAAGATCATCCAGAGCATGAAGAAGGCGAAGAGCTCGAACCCGCTCTTCCTGCTCGACGAGATCGACAAGCTCGGCCAGGACTGGCGCGGCGATCCCTCATCCGCTCTTCTCGAGGTCCTCGACCCCGAGCAGAACGTCAACTTCAACGACCACTACCTCGAGGTCGACTACGACCTCTCCGAGGTGCTGTTCGTCACGACCGCCAACACGCTGCGGATGCCCGGCCCGCTGATGGACCGCATGGAGATCATCCGCATCCCCGGCTACACCGAGGATGAGAAGGTCGAGATCGCCAAGCGCCACTTGATGCCGAAGCAGCTCGAGGCGCACGGGCTCAAGAAGGAAGAGTTCGCGATCGCCGACAGCGCGCTGCGCGACCTCGTGCGCTACTACACGCGCGAGGCCGGCGTGCGCAACCTCGAGCGCGAGATCGCGAACCTGGCGCGCAAGGCGATCAAGGACATCGTCAGCGGCGAGATCACGAAGCTCACGCTCACCGCGCGCAACCTCGACAAGTATGCCGGCGTGCGGAAGTTCCGCTTTGGCGAGGCCGAGACCGAGAACATGGTGGGGACCGTGACCGGCCTCGCCTGGACCGAGGTGGGCGGCGAGCTCTTGACGATCGAAGCCGTGATGCTGCCCGGCAAGGGCAAGATGACGGCGACCGGCAAGCTCGGCGACGTGATGAAGGAATCGGTCCAGGCGGCCGAGAGCTTCGTCAAGTCGCGGGCCGTGCGCTACGGCATCAAGCCGACGATGTTCGACAAGCGCGACATCCACGTGCACGTGCCCGAGGGTGCTACGCCCAAGGACGGCCCCTCGGCTGGCGTCGCGATGACCACGGCCATCGTCTCGGTCTTGACCGGCATCCCGGTGCACAAGGACGTGGCGATGACCGGCGAGATCACCTTGCGCGGCCGCGTGCTGCCGATCGGCGGCTTGAAGGAGAAGCTGCTCGCGGCGCTGCGCGGCGGCCTGAAGAAGGTGCTGATCCCGACCGAGAACGAGAAGGACTTGGCCGAGATCCCCGACAACGTGAAGCGCGGCCTCGACATCATCCCGGTCGCCACGGTCGACGACGTGCTGAAGGCCGCCCTCACCAAGGAGCTCACCGCGATCGAGTGGAGCGAAGAGGACGAGAAGGCCGAAAAGCCCGCCAAGTCCAAGGACGGCGAGGAGGCCATCGTCACGCACTGAGACGGTACACATCGCCAGCGAAACAAGGGGCGCATGAAAATGCGCCCCTTCCGTTTTTCGGGCGGCGCCGGCGTCTTTCGCGCGAAATCATTTCACCGCTTGGCAACCTCTTGGGCGAGGTGCGGCGGGCCGTCGGGCATCGATCAGCGCGAGCCGCGCATTCGGGGCATGTCGCGCCAGACCGAATAGAGCGCGAAAGCGATGAGCGGCGGAAACAGGATCGCCGTGATCAGCCCGGGATAGTAGCCGCCGCTCGAGATGGCTTTGTAGATATGGTGCGGCTCGGTGAGCGCAGCGGTGGCGCCAAGCCCGACCAGGAATGGCCCCGTGCGGGGGAAAAAGAGAAAAAGGTTGATGAGGGCGAGCATGCCCCAGAACAACAGCTGGAACACGATGAATCCGAATCCGGGCGTGTTCAGGCGCGAGATGTCGGCAAGCAGAACCGTGCCGAGACGATCGATCGCGTAGAAACCGGTGAGGTACTCCTCGACCCAATGCACCACGAACAGCATGCTGAGGAGCAGGAACGAAACCTTCGATCGGCGAGAAAGCATGGCCATATGGGGTTTCAGCCCGAAGACGGCAGCGGCGCCGATCAACCTGGCATGAAACCGCACGGCGAGTCGCCGGATTTGCGCGCGACAAGAGCCAGGCGGTCGGCTCGCTCGTAAGGGACGCGGTCCTCGCCGCGGTCGTCCCCGCGCACGGCGCCACGATCCGCTCGACGGATCGCGACGTCTCGCGGTTCCGCAAGCTCAATTGGGCGCGAGAGACTCCGCCGAGCGCTTGCTTGGCGCCTGGCTCGCCGCGGGCTCAGACTCGAAACTTCGCCATTCCTTCGCTAACCCGCGGACAGGCCGGTTAGCGTGGAATTCCCTCGCTTTTCGCGGGTCATCCTCCTGCTCCGGCCACGCCTTCGCATCCCGAACCATGGCAACCGGGAGAGGTTTGGTGCGTTGATCGGGACGACCTTTAGGAGGGTGCGGCGATGCCCCGCCAATTGCCTGCGAGGATGTCCGGGCCGAGCACACTTTCGGCCCTTGTCGCCACTCTCTGGGCTGCACTGCTGGTTGCGGCCTGCGCCACGGCGCCGCCCGAGCGCGTGAGCTATGGCGAGAGCGAGAGTCGCGCGGCCGAAGTGCCGGGCATGCCCGGCCTCCGCTTCTGGGTCGATTCGCCCGATTCCTATCGGCGCTGGCGCGCGGCACGCGCCGGCGAGACGACGCCCTATACGCTCGCTCGCCAACGGCCCGAGGGACTGACGTGGCTGGCGCTCTCC
>SBBV01000554.1 GCA_005240015.1 Candidatus Odyssella thessalonicensis
CTTTACCGACCTGCTGCAATTGGAGAATCGACGTTAAGATTAGTAGCGACTTGATCTCGCTTGCTGTCCAGCGTTTGACGAAACTACTCGCCTGACTACTTTGATCCGGCTCGATATTGTCGATAACCAGCAGCACCTGCTGCTCGGCTGCATTCTTGATGATCTTCTCCTGGAGTTCGATGAGGGACGCTTTCAATACCTCCTCGGACCCGAGCAGTTTTCGCCCGATCTCTGTTAACACGCCTCCCCACGCGCGGCGATATGCAGAAACGTACAAGTGCTTGGCGAACTGGCTACCAGTTGCGCCGGCGCTTGCCAGTTCGAACATGTGTTCCGCGAGAGCCGTTTTTCCGACACCGGACTTGCCCGTGATCAAAATGCATCTTGAACTACGGCTGGTGATGAGCTCAGTTAGTTGTTTAATCTCAGCGGAGCGGCCGACAAGGTCGTTTTCTCGCGCATAGTCGGGCGTAGACATAGAGCTATTCTTTTCTGCGGTTGTGATCGTAAGGTCCGCTTGGTCCAATATTCTCGTGGCCGATTCTCCAGAGGGTGTCCACAAAACCTCCTAGCCTTCCGGCGGCGACGACCATTGCATCGAGAAGAAGGCTTATAACGTACTCTTCGCTGTCGGCGAGAGCGCGCAATGGGTTCACGGCATCTGGCGATTCGGATGCAAGACCGATAAAGATGTCGCAATACCCCTTGAACTCCTGCGCACTAGAAGAAGCAATTCCAACAACCTGTATGTCGCGAGATTCTGATTTTGCAACCCTTAATGCATCCAAGACGCTTTTTGTCTGCCCCGAGGCACTGGCTGCTATAATCCCGCCGCCCTTGATGGTGTGCGGCATTGGAACGATGTCGTCTTGCACATAGACACGGGCGCCACCGTGTGCCAGACGGTTCGCAGGAATCGCAGCTGCCAGTCGCGCCCTGCCGGCCCCGAGGATTCGAACGGCAGTACCTTCCGTCATCCAACGAAGAAACGCAGCTGTCGCAAGCTCGATTTCTTGTTGCCTGCTCTTCATCGTCTCTACGACTTGCCGATGAATGCTTTCGCTTCGACGTTCGATGGAGTCGCGTATGTTGAAAGGTTCTTTTGAACTGCTACTTGTGGTAGCAGGAACTTGGACGTCCCGGAGAATTTCGGGGAGGTCGTTTAGTATCTCTGCCGCGATTTTCTGATAACCTCTTGCCGGCACTTCACGCCCGCTCCTTGGCTAAGGTCCCGCCTAGCAGGCTATCAGTAGTACTAACCATATGGGAAGGCGGTAATTAATAATTGCGCGGCGGACCGAAGCGGCGAGGCGGAGGATTGACGGTCAGGGTAAGTTGGGCCGATTTCTGCAAGCCGCTATTTAGATAGATGCGTCCGGCGGATTCACAATCGCCAGATGCAACCTGAAAATTTTTCCCTCCATCTGGCCTGCGGCGCGCATCGGTCGCGCCATGCGCCAAGTACCCCGGACATGCGGCGTCAGGATGCCGCCACTCTCCTCTCGCCGCGGCTCGCCAAGCTCGCGAGGCGCAGGAGCGAACGCCGTTCAACATTGGTACATCGCCGGCAAGAGACGCTTCGTGACCCCCAGGCGGGGCTGGTCCTCACCAGCCGCAGCGCTACATCATGCTCTTCACGTCAGCCGAGAAGGTGGGAAACGCGAAAACGGACTCCTCGAGCTGACCCGCGGTGATGCCGTGCTTCATCGCGAGCGCGAACAGATGGATCAGTTCCTCGCCGCTGTGGCCCACGATATGCGCGCCGACGATGCGCCCGCTTCCCTCCTCGATCAGCACCTTCGCCCACGCGACGCTTTCGCCATAGGTCCGGCCCGAGAACCAGTCGCGCATGTCGTTGACCGAGATCTTGACCTTCAGCCCCTTCGCCTTCGCCTGTTCCTCGGTGAGGCCGACGCTGGCGAGCGCCGGCACGGTGTAGACGCAGCTCGGCGCGGATCGGTAGTCCGGCTTCTCCTTTGGACCGCGGACGATGTTGCGGCCGACGATCTGGCCTTCGTATGTCGCAAGCGGTGAAAGCTGCGCCGAGATCACCAGCGCGTCGCCGCACACCCAGACCGCGGGATTCGAGACCGAGCGCAGATACGGATCGACCTCGATCCGCACGCCGTCGTGCTTCACGCCGCCCGCCGTGAGATCAAGCTGGTCGACATTGGCGACGCGGCCAGCGCCGTTCACGACCCGGTCGGCGTCGATCGCCGTATCGTGGCCCTCGTGCGCGTAGGTGACGCGAAATCTTTGCCCGGCGCGCCTGATCTCCTTCACCGTGACGTCGGTCTTGATCGCGATACCGATCCGCTCGCTCTCCTTGCGGATCTCGGCGACGGCGTCCGTGTCAAGGCCGGGCAGCACGCCCGGCGTCACTTCGAGGATCGTGACCTTGGCGCCGGCGCGTGCATAGACGTGGCTGAACTCCATCGCGATCACGCCGCCGCCGATGAAGACGACCTCGCGCGGCAACACGCGTTCCGATAGCACCTCGTCCGAAGTGATGAGCAACTCCGCGCCCGGGATCGGCAGCGGCCGCGGCTTCGAGCCCGTCGCGATCACGACATGCTCGGCTTCGAGGGCCGCACCGCCGACCGAGATGGAATTGCGCCCGGTGAAGCGCGCGTGGCCCTTGAAGACATCGCCGCGTTTCTTGGCGAGGCCCTCCAGCCGTTCCGGTAGCGGCGCGATCATCGCCCTCTCGCGGTCGATCAGCTTCGCCCAGTCGAGCGTGGGCTTGCTGACCTCGATCCCGTGCACCTTCGCCGTCTCGATCTCGTGCAAGGCCTGCGCGGCCGCAACCAGCACTTTCTTGGGCGTGCACCCTCGGTTGGGGCACGTGCCGCCGAAATCCCGCTCCTCGACGAACGCGATCTTCTTGCCCGCCTCGGCGGCGACGGCGGACACGCCGAATCCTGCATTGCCGCCTCCGATGATGACGATGTCGTAGCTGCGCGCCATGTTCGAATTGCTCCTCTCAACGGCGGTTTCCGGGCGTCCGGGGGCCCGAGCGCGTGCGCTCGGTCACCACGCTCACGAACCGTGCGACATACTCGTCCGCAGGCCGCTCCAGGATCTCACGACCGCTTCCCACTTGCACCACGCGCCCCTCGTTCAAAATCGCGATCCGGCCGCCGGCGCAGTCGGCGAGGCGCAGCGCTTCGTCGAGGTCGTGGGTGATGAACACGATCGTCTTCCTGAGCATGCGCTGCAGCGCGAGAAGATGATCCTGCATCTCGCGCCGCGTCAGCGGATCGAGCGCGCCGAAGGGCTCGTCCATCAGCAGGATCTCGGTTCCGGCGGCGAGCGCGCGGGCGAGGCCGACGCGCTGGCGCATGCCGCCCGATAGGTCGGCCGGATAGCGCGCCTCCTGGCCGTCGAGGCCGGCGGAGGCGATCGCCGCCCGCGCCGCGGCCTCGCGCTCCTTCTTGGCGACGCCGCGGATCTCGAGGCCGAAGGCGACGTTCTCCAGGACCGAGCGGTGCGGCAGCAGCGCGAAGCCCTGGAACACCATGCTCGCCTTGTCGCGGCGGAAGCTGCGCAGCGCGTCGCGCGAGAGCGCGGTCACGTCGATTCCGTTCACCGTCACCGTGCCGGCGGTGGGCTCGACCAGGCGATTGACGAGGCGCACCAGCGTCGATTTGCCCGAGCCCGAGAGGCCCATCACCGCGAACACCTCGCCGCGCTCGATCTCGAGCGAGACGTCGTCGAGCGCCAGCGTGTGCCCGCAGTCGGCGAGCAGCGCCGCCTTGGTGAGGCCGCCGCGCACCCGCGCCAACGCCTTCTCGGGCGCGGAACCGAAGATCTTGTAGACGTGCGCGAAGCGGATCAGCGCCACGCCGTGGCTCACCGAGAGGGCGCCGGCGCCGTGCGCAGGCGCGCGCCGCCGGCCTGGCTTACGCGGTCGAGCACGATCGCGAGCACGACGACGGCGGCGCCTGCCAGCAACCCCTGGCCGATGTCAAGGCGCTGAATGCCGAGCAGCACCTCCTCACCCAGTCCCCGTGCGCCGATCATCGAGGCGATCACGACCATCGAGAGGGCCATCATGATCGTCTGGTTGAGGCCTTGCAGGATCGTCGGCATCGCGAGCGGGATCTGCACCTTGAACAGAGCCTGGCGACGGCTTGCCCCGAACGAGGCCGCCGCTTCGACCGTCTCGCGGTCGACGAGGCGGATGCCGAGATCGGTCAGCCGCACCAGCGGCACCACCGCGTAGATCACCGTCGCCAGGATCGCCGGCACCTTGCCGATGCCGAGCAGCATGATGACCGGAATGAGGTAGACGAACACCGGCAAGGTCTGCATCACGTCGAGGATCGGCAGCATCACCGCGCGCACGCCCCGGCTCTGCGACATCGCGATGCCGAGCGGCAGGGCGAGGAGCACGCAGATGAGAATCGCCACCGTCATGATGGCGAGCGTCTGCATCGCGTTGTCCCAAAGGCCGACGACGCCGATCGCGAACAGTCCGGCCGCCGCCGCGAGCGCCAGCGCGATCCGCCGCGTGAGCGCCCAGGTGGCGCCGCCCACGAGAACGAGCACCGCCCACCATGGCAGCTGGGCCCGCAGCAGCGTCTCGACCGCCACGAGGATGCGCAATGGGATAAGCGTCGCGTCTTCGAGCGCCGGCCCGACCGCGTCGCGGAACGCGCGGAACGCGTCGTTGAGGAACGGGCCGATCTCGACCGTCAGGTTCTCGGGAAACATGCGCAGGCTCCTCGGCCGCGGCGCTCGGCCGCCGCGCGCCTATTTGAGGGCGGCATTCACGCGCTCGAACACGTCGGGCGGCACCCAAGCGCGCCAGACGTCCTTGTTGCCACGCAGGAACGCGATCGCCGCATCGCGCGGCTTCGATCCCTTGTGGTCTTGGAGATAGAGCAAGCCCTGGCTCGTCTGCTTCTCGGTCGTGCGGTATTTGGCGAGAAAGGCGGCGACGGTCGGCGCCTCGTTGAGGAATTTCGTGTTGGCGCCGACATAGACGGCGACCTTCGGGTAGGCGACCGGCTTGGCCTTGGCCGGGTCGGGCGCCTCGCGCAGCGCCAACCAGTCCTTCTCGTTCCAGGCCGGCTCTTCGAGCATCACGAGGTCGTATTTCGCCATCACCCAGGTCGGCCCCCAATAGTAGAAGAGGATCGGCTTGCCCTGCTCGTAGGCCGAGGCGATCGCGGCATCGAGCGCGGCGCCCGAGCCCATGCGGAAATTCGTGTAGTCGCGCGTGAGACCGTAGGCGGCGAGCTTCCTCGTGTTCACCACCTCGCAGTTCCAGCCGAGGATGCAGTTGTGGAAGCGGCCCTTCCCCGGCTCTTCGGGGTCGGGAAAGACCGTCTTGAATTTGGGAAGGTCAGTGACGCGCTTGAGATCGGGCGCCACCGGCTTGATGCCGCGCTTCGCGTCTCCCTCGATCACGTAGCGCGGCACGTACCAGCCCTGCACCGCATCCGGGAAGTTCACGCCGACGGCCTTCACCTTGCCTTCCTTCTCGGCGTCGTTCCACGGCTTGGTGACCTGGTCCTTCCAGATCTCCATCACGATGTCGACGTCGCCGCGCGCGAGCGCGGTCAGGATGGGAATCGTCGAGCCGGGAATCGCGTCGGTCTTGCAGCCATAGCCGTGCTCGAGGATGAAGCGCGCGACGGCGGTGTGGAACCGGTTGCTGTCCCAGTCCATGTCGCCGAACACGATCGGCCGGCTCAGGTCGCAGGCGGCGCTCGCGCCGGCGGCCGGGGCGAGCGCGAAAGCAGCAGCCAACAGCAGAGTCTTCGCTTTCGGCATGGCGGTCCTCGCTGGTTGGGAGTAGCGGATCCGGTGATTGGTCGCGCCCAGACTAGCCGTTTCCGGCAGCGGCGACACCGGCATGTTTCCCCGAATACGGCTGACGCCGGCAAAAGGTCCGGCCGCCGCTTGCATCGGCATCGATTCGCTCTAGTGTCTGCTCCGCTTCCGGGGCTTGCCTCTTCGCAATGGCGCCTGCCGCGCAACGCCACGACCCTTACGCCGCGCTGCGCGTCGGCGAGGGCGCGGTTGGCGAGCCCGGCCAGCCCCGAGGCCAGCAGCATCAGGCGGATCTCGCCGACGCGCAGCGCGGCGTAAGGGTCGTGGCGTTGCGCGGCAGGCGCCATTGCGAAGAGGCAAGCCCCGGAAGCGGAGCAGACA
>SBBV01000521.1 GCA_005240015.1 Candidatus Odyssella thessalonicensis
GAATGACATTGGCAGCGTTGTAGCCCGGAAGGCCGGTGACGTTGCCGCCGGGGTGGCAGCACGAGCCGCAGAGATAGAGGCCCTTCAAGTAGCCGCGGTAGTGGCCGGCGCCGAGGAAAGGCCGGTGATAACCGATCTGCCCGTGGGTGAAGGCGCCCACCAGGAGGTCGCCCTCGAACATGTTGGGCAGGATGCGCACGTTCTCGAGCGGCGTCTTGGTGAAGCGGTCGAGCGTGGCCGAGGCGACGTTGGGCGCGTAGCGCGTCCAGAGATCGAACATGACCCGCCCGTGCGCGTGCTGCGCTTCGTCCCAGTTGAGCGGGTTGCCGCCCAGGCGGAACGGCAGCTTCTCCCACATGAAGGCGGTGTGCTTGCCGGCCGGCGCCTGCGTCGGATCGAACTGCGTCGCGCTGGCGCCGTACATCACGGTCGGCGGCATGGTGCCCGCCTCGTGATGGCGCACGATCTCGTGGAACTGATCGACGTGATCGAGGCCGAGGATGACCATGAAGGCGTCGTTCAAGCGCGGATCGTGCTTCGCCGCCTCGTAGCGCGGCACTTCGTCGAGCACGAGGTGCAGCGTGAACAGCGGCGCGAGGAGATTGTATTTGAAGTTCGCGGCCTTGGCGCGCCACTCGGCCGGCAGATGATCCGCATCGATGAGCTCGAGGAAGGTCTGCTGCGGATTGAGCGACGACGCGACGAACGAGCGCGCGCGGATCACTTCGCCGGCCGCGGTTTCGATGCCGACCGCGCGGCCATTCTCGACCACGATGCGCTTCAGCTCGGTGCCGAGCCGGATTTCGCCGCCGTGTTTCCGGATCACCGCCTCGAGCGCGCGGGCAAGCTGGACCGAGCCGCCGCGCGCCATCTGCGCCTTCGACGGGCTCGCGAGCAGCGACGCGATGTGATGGCCGAAACCGCGCGCGCGCAGATCGACCTCGCGCAGTCCGTTGAAGAACAGGAGGCCGGCCTGGATGGCCGGATGCTCGAATTCGCGCATCACGAATTCGAGCGGCGACAGCGCGCTCACCTCGAGCAAGAGGCGGCCCGCGCGCGTCTTCTCGAGCAGGCGGTGGCGCTCGATCGGCGGCAGCGGAGGCGCGGCGGCCTCGGGCCGCAGCACGTTGTGCAGGATCGGCACGAAATCGTCGTACCAGCGCTGCAGCGTGCGCGCGTCCTTTTCGCTCACGCGCGCGAACGATTCCTTGGTGCGCGGGAAATCGGTCCACCATTGCAGCGAGCCGCCATCCTTCAGCAGCAGCGCCACGTTGAGCTCGGGCTGGATGTAGTCGGCGCCGTGCTGCGCCAGCTCGAGGTCGCGATACCACGGCATGTCGGTGATCGCGCGCTGGAAGAACGCGTGGGTGTTGTGGAGCACGCCGGGGTGGCGCAGGTTCTCCTCGGTGCGCAAGCCCCCGCCCGCGACCGGAAGGCGATCGACGGACAGGGTCTTGAGCCCGGCCTTGGCGAGATAAGGCCTGGGCGATCAGCCCATTGTGGCCGGTGCCGATGATGATGCCGTCATAGCCGGCCATCGAAGCCTCCGGTTTCGGTCGCACCCGAGCAGATGCTCGATCTCAACGCGAAACCGGCGTCGGCGCAAGCGAAAAAGGTTGGTATACCAAACCATTTTAACGGCAGGCCGCGCGCTGCACCGATCCTTCGGGCCACGCCAAGAGGCGCGCCACCTCGGACGAGACCGTATTTCGTAGTCGGAATCCGCATCCCGAGGTGCACCGCGAACGCTCTTCGCGTTCGCGGCGCCTCGCAGCATGGATGCGAGACCGGCGCGGACCGCGCCTGCGGCTACTTCGGCTGGTCGACGTAGCGCAGATAGGGCTTCGGCGCCTTCCAGCCCTGCGGGTACTTCTTCTTCGCCTCTTCGTCGGAGACCGAGCCGGCGATGATCACCTGCTCGCCGGGCTTCCAGTTCACCGGCGTCGCCACGCTGTGCTTGGCGGTGAGCTGGAGCGAATCGATCACGCGCAGCACCTCGTCGAAGTTGCGGCCCGTCGTCATCGGATAGGTGATGATGAGCTTGATCTTCTTGTCGGGGCCGATGACGTAGACGTTGCGCACGGTGGCGTTCATGGCCGGCGTGCGGCCTTACGCGGCGCCGGCGGTCTCGGCCGGCAGCATGTCGTAGAGCTTCGCCACCTTCAAATCGGGATCGCCGATCATCGGATAGTTGGGCGCCTTGCCCATCGTCTCCTCGATGTCCTTCGACCATTTCTTGTGGTCGTCGACCGAATCGACGCTGATGCCGATGATCTTGACGTTCCGCTTGTCGAACTCGGCCTTCATCTTCGCGACGTGGCCGAGCTCGGTGGTGCAAACCGGCGTGAAATCCTTGGGATGCGAGAACATGATCGCCCACTTGTCGCCGATCCAATCGTGAAATCGGATACGGCCCTCGGTGGTGTCGGATTCGAAGTCGGGGGCGACGTCGCCGATGCGAAAGCCCATGGTGCTCCTCCATTGACTGAATTTTTTTGGAAGGCGGGACCGCGGGCGGCTGCGCCAGTGTCCCGCCGGGTCGCGGTAGGGATTTTGCACCGTTAGCGAGGCGCGGCAAGGGCGGTGCGCTGACCGCTTTTTTCACGCCCTGCTTTCAGTTTCACCAGGCGGTACCTGTTTAGCAGGCTAGACCCCGCGGCAAATCGCGCGATGGTGCGACGCAAGAACCACTTGCTGCGATGCAAAATATATGCCATATCTTGCGTGTCGCGCTGGCGGTGGCCCAACATGTGGTCCACCGCCTGGACCCTCCGCCGCCCGCGCGCGGGATGAGGGTTGTGCGATGTTCCTGCCTAAGCACTGCCGACTGGCCGTACTCAGCCTGGCACTTCTCCTGCCGGCACCATCGGCGCTCGCCGACGCTCGCCCTGTGGGCGAGCTTACGGCGAATTGGCCAAAGGCCAATTCGCCCGAAGCCGTGCACCTCGTGCACGGCGACTACGATTGGATCAACAAAGGAGGCTACCGCAGCGGCGCTGGCGAGCTCTGCTGCGGCAAGGATGATTGCTACGAAGTGGCGCCCGATCGGGTATTGCAGAACCGCGAAGGCTACTCGCTTCCCGACCACAATGTGACGGTTCCGGCGCAGCAAGCGCTGGTATCGGAGGACGGCAAGTACTGGATCTGCAAGGTCGGCGCCCGCATGCGGTGCTTCTTCGCGCCGCTGAACGGCTTCTAGGCCGGCCTCGCGCGGCGGATCACGCGCCCCCAGCGCGTTAGGCGCCGCGCACCCGGTCCGCCAGCGCCGCGGCATCGGCCGGCGCATCGTCGCCCCGCCAGTAGACCATCTGGTCAGGGCCGATCAGGGCATAGTCGCGCTGATAGAGCGCGCGGGCCGCTGCACGCTCCAACCGCAACACCTCGAGCGGGACGCCGCGCGCGGCGAAAGCCTGCTGGATCGCGGCCGCGCCGGCGCCACTCCCGCCCAGCTGCAGCAGCGTGAACTCCGGGCCGAGCCGGTCGTAGAGCGCCACGCCGGACGCCAACCAGAGATGGGGCGCGCGATGTCCGGGCCGCGCCGTCGGTGTGTATTCGTTGGCCGCATCAGGCGGCGCCGCGGTGCCGTCGGGCCCGGTCAGCGGCGAATTCTCGTAGCGAAAGCCCAGGTGGATGCCGGGAATGAGGAACTCGTGCGCCGCATGGGCGGCGAGACGCTTGCCGATGGCGGCGCGCTCGCGCGCCCCCTCGTCGCTGTCGGTTTCGATCGCCGGCGTCGCGGGCGTGGTGCCGACCGAATCGGCGAAGCGCTTGGACCAGGCGAGATTGCGCGCGCCGATCGGACGCCGGTCGGTCTCGTAGCTCGCGAGCAGCTTCGGCCCGCCCCAGCCCTTGGCGATGGCCGCGAGCTTCCAGGCGAGATTCACGGCGTCGTCGATACCTGTGTTCATGCCCATGCCGCCGGTCGGCGTGAAGAGATGCGCGGAGTCGCCGGCGAGGAAGACGCGTCCCGCACCGTAGTGCTGCGCGAGCAGGCGATAGCCCGCCGTCCATGGCACGAACGAGATGATCTCTTGGAGGGCCGGCACGCCCGCGGCGCGCTCGATGATCTCGCGCACGTAGCCGGCATCGAGCGGGCGGCGTTGGGGCAACTGGATGTGTGCGACGTAGCGGCCCTTGCCGTCGATGGCGATGATCAGCGCGCGGATTTCGGGATTGACCGCCCAGTATTGCCAGGCCGGCCTGGGCCAGCGCGCGCCGGCGGGCGGTGCCAGGCGAATGTGCGCCGCCACCATCGAGCCGCCCATGAAAGCGCGCACGACGCCGGCATCGCCTTCGAGCTCGATGCCGAGGCCCTTCCTCACACGGCTGCCGCCGCCGTCGCAGCCGACGAGGTAATCGGCGGTGATTATCTTGCTGCGTCCGGTCGCGACCTCGACCGTTTCGACGTCGACCGCGTCGCCGCGCTCGGAGGCACGCTCGAAGCGCCAGCCGAAGCGGCGCTCGATGGCGGGGAAATCGGCGAGCCGCTCGTAGAGCACCTGCTCGAGAAACAGCTGCGAGCCCCTATGCGCGGGCTCGGGGCCGGGCCAAGGCCCTTCGCCGCGCGCCGTCTCCGCCACGGCGGCACCCCAACCCGGCATTGGGAGGCGCGCGAGCTCGTAGCCGGAGAGCCGTGTGAAATAGGCGACGTCGGTCGGATAGTCCGGAGCCAGGCCGAGGTCGCGAAAGCGCCGGGCGATGCCGAGGCGCCTCAGATGCTCCATCGAGCGCGGGCTGGTCGCGTTCGCCTTCGGCGCCTCGGCGATGCCGGGCTTGTCGTTGAGCAGCACGCACCCGACACTGCGCCGGCCCAGTTCCAGCGCCAGCACCATGCCGACCGGTCCCGCGCCCGCAATGACGGCGAAGGGGCGACGAGGCGAAGTCATTCGCGGCGTAGGGGCGCGCTGCGCGCGCCCACTGGCGCTTCCGCCAGCAACCGCGGATGATAGGAGTCCTCCTGCCACCGCGCCGGATTCGCCGCGATGTACTCGCGGATGCGCTCGAGATCGCGGTCATCTCGGATGATGTGCTCGTAGTAGTTGCGTTGCCAGATCGGCAGCCGTACACCGGGGACCATCAGGCGTGCGCCGCGCGTGACGCTGGCTTTGAAACCGGCGAGGAACGACGCAAGACTCTTGGCTTGCATGCCTTGGCGTAAAGCGTCTCCGCGTAGGGGCGCGCTGCGCGCGCCCTGCCCGATGACGGCTCGGCGCCGGCCGGCTCGAAGAACGCGACGATGCCATGCAGGTGGTTCGGCATGATCACGTAGGCGTCGAGGTCCAGATGCCGCCGCATCTCCGCGGAGATCAGCCATTCGTCTTCGACGACTCGGCCGAGCTTGAACAGGTGAGTCTCGCCGTCCTTCACCCGCCCGAGAGAGCAGCGGCGCTGA
>SBBV01000204.1 GCA_005240015.1 Candidatus Odyssella thessalonicensis
CGGCGACGGCCAAGTCGAACATGTTGTGCGTATGAACGCCGACGCGCGCGCTCGGCGCGTGCTTCCGCACCAGCGCAACCATATGCGCGTAGCCCTCGGGCCCCATGCCGCTCGAGCCGTCGTAGAGGACGACCTCCTGAGCGCCCGCCTGCTCCATGGCTTGGCAATAGCGGACGACGTATTCCTCCGGCGCAAACGAAATCTGGTTGATCCCGGGCGACACGACGACGCCATGCTTGCGGCCGGCGCGGACCAACTGGGAGGCCTTGTCGAGCTGCTCGTCGATCGTCGAGGGCAGTGTCAGCGCGCGCCAGTCGTCGTCGTTCCAGGCGGCGCGGTAAATGGCGTGGGCAGCCGTGATCGCCGCCGCTTCGACATAGGGAGCGGCCCAGAACTGCACATTGTCGATGCCCACCTCCGCCGCTGTCTCGACATCGCCGACGCCGGTGACGCCGCCATAGACCACCTCGCAGTTGGGGTTGATGTCCTTGACCAGCTTCACGTCTGCCCGCATCTCGGCGTGGTCGCGGTTTCGGCCGAACGCGCCGATCTGAACCGAAGGTACGCCGGCCTCGACCAACGCCCGCAGCAGACGCAGCCGGTCTTCCTTCGGCAGCACCACCCCGGGCATCTGTTCGGTGGTGCGCACGGCGATATCGCGCAGCACAACCTTCTTGGGAAAAGTGCCGGCGACATCGGGCCGGCGATTCAGCGGACTTACCGACCACTTGCCCGGCTCGTAGGCGCCCGGCGCCCGATACTTGTCGAGCGCCTGCTGAAAGGACCTGACGTCGTCCGGCGAGAAGACGGGAATGCGAGGCATGTTCTGGTGTCCGCGTTGGGGAGGAGCGGCGCGTGCCGGCAAACGCAGGATCTACCTCCGTCCGATGCCGATTTCCTTCACGACCGTGGCGAACGCCGCCGATTCCGAATTCATCAGCGCGCGGAACTCGTCGGGTGTGCCGAACACCGCGCGCTCGCCGGACTTCTTGAGGTAGTCCTGGAACTTCGGCTGCGCGCCGGCCTTGCGGAACGCTTCGGCGAGCACCTTGAGCCGCTCGGGTGGCGTGCCCTTGGGCGCGATGAGCCCGCGCCACAGCTCCGTCGCCTGATCGGCGAGGCCGAGCTCGCCGGCGGAGGTTGCGGCCGGCAATTCCTTCACCGGCTGGGCTGCCGTCGTGATCACGCACTTCACCTTGTTCGTCGCCAGCTGGCCTGCGATCGGCGGGATCGTGCCGCCGTAGATGTCGATGTGGCCGCCCAGGAAGTTCTTGAGCGTTTCGGTCGCGCCGCCGAACGGAACCGCGCGCAGCTTCAAGCCCAGCGGGCGGAACAGGCGCTCTCCCGAGAGCTGCACCATCGCGCCGACGCCGTCCGTGCCGTAGGTGAGCTTGTCGGGGTTGTTCTTCGCATGGGCGACGAACTCCTTGCCGTTGGCGGCGGGGAAATCGGGCCGCACGCAGAAGATCAGCGGCGTGCCTCCGGTCGTCTGCGTCACCGGCTCGAAGTCGCTCGTGGCGTAGGGGACGGTCAGCGTGTGCGGCGCGATCGTGAGGGGCGCGTTCCACACTGCCGCGAGCGTGTATCCGTCGGGCTTGGCGCGGGCGAGGAGCGAAAGGCCGAGTGTGCCGCTCGCACCCGGCTTGTTCTCGACGACGACCTTCACGCCCAGGATGGGCTCGGCAAGCTCGCCGAGCATGCGGTGCACGATGTCAACGCCGCCGCCGGGCGGCGTCGGCACGATCACCGTGATGGGACGGGCCGGAAACTTCTCCTGCGCCGCGAGCGGGCCTGCACCGAGCAACAGGGCCGCGGCGACGAAAGCGATGCGGAACTTCATGGATCTTCCTCCCTGGCACAGCGGCACGTTCGACCGACGCCGCACCGAGAGGGGACTTTGGCGCTCGCCCGGGCCTTGCCACAATTATATTGTTTCTCTAGGAGATATGCCTTTCGGTTATGGGGACGGTGATGGAGTTGCGCCAGCTCCGCAGCGTGCTGATGGTTTCCGAAACCGGCAGCCTGAACGCGGCCGCGCGCCGACTCCGCGTCGCGCAGCCCGCGCTCAGCCGCCAGATCCGCCTGCTTGAGGAGGAACTCGGCGCCCCGCTGTTCGTGCGCCACGCGCGCGGCATGCTGCCGACCGAGGCCGGCGAGCTGCTGATCGAGCGCGCGCGGCGGGGCCTGCGCGAGATCGAGCAGGCGCGCTCGGACGTGTCGGCGCTGTCGGGCCAAGTGACCGGGCAGGTCGCGGTCGGCATGCTGCCGAGCGTCAGCGAACTGATGGCCGCGCGTTTCGCCCGCGCGATGCGTGCGCGTTATCCGCTGGTGCGGCTCCGCATTCTGACCGGCGTCGCGACCCATATCCTGGAATGGCTGGAGAAGCAGGAAATCGACATCGCTATCGTTTCCGAGCCGCTCGCGACGGCCGGGCTCGACTCCGTGCCGCTGGTCGAAGAGCCGCTCTATCTGGTTGGGTCTTCGCGCGCCGCTTTCGCGAGGCGCACGGTGAAGCTGCGCGAGCTCGCGAAATATCCATTGATCCTGCCGAGCACCGATTTCGGACTGCGCGGCGGAATCGACCGCGCCGTGCGCGACGCGGGCATCGAGCTCGACGTCGCCATCGAGGCGAACTCGCTGCACGTGCAACGCAACTTGATCCTCGCCGGCGTCGGCTATGCCCTGCTCCCGTCCTCGGTGGCACTGCGCGACGACGGGAGGGAGTTCCGTGCCGCACGCATCGTCGATCCGCCGATCTACCGGCGCATCGGGCTCGGCATGGCGACAATGCGCCGGCGGCCGCTTTCCACGCGCTGCGCCGCCGAGACGATGGTGGACGAATTTGGTGACAGCCT
The DNA here is from genome assembly GCA_005240015.1 of Candidatus Odyssella thessalonicensis. Lineage (GTDB taxonomy): Bacteria > Pseudomonadota > Alphaproteobacteria > Bin65 > Bin65 > SBBV01. Next base: position 2,856 of record SBBV01000204.1, read on the forward strand.
GCGGCGCGGCGAATGGCCGGGCGCGCGATCGCTGATCGAACGGAGCTGACCGGCGCTCGTCGGCCGCCGAGGCGGGCGCATATCGAAACCGTCGAGCCCAGATGCGGCCCCTGCGCGACGCCGAACGGAGCGCCCTCACGTGTCTGACGCCTCCACGTCGTCGAAGCGTGCTCTGGACTAGCCGAGCGGCGTGCGGCGTATGAGGCGCATCACCTCGCGCTCGGTCACCATGCCCGTGATGGCGGCCTGGAACTCTTTGTAGTGCGCGTAGGTGCGGTGCGTGTCGAATGCCTTCGCGTCGTCATAGATCTCGTAAAGCACGAACAGGTTGGGATCTGCCTCGTCCTGACAGACGTCGAAATAGCTGCACCCCGGCTCGAGCTTCACCGAGTTTTGGGCCTGCTTGTCGATGAGCGCCGCAAACGCCTCGCGCCTGTCGGCAGCGATGCGGAACTTCGCGATGATGACGAACATGGCATGCTCCCTCTAGCGTGGCTGGTCGTCGGCCCCGGCATCGCCGCCTTTGAGCTTGTTCCAGATTTGCCAGCGAATGGCGACGAAGTCGGGATGTCCCTTGATGTTCTCGCGGCGCGGGCGCGGGAACGGCACGCGGATGTCCATGCCGATCCGCGCCGGCCGCGCTGACAGCACGATGATGCGGTCGGCGAGATAGATCGCCTCCTCGATGCTGTGCGTGACGAAGACGATGGTCTTCGCTTCCGCTTCGAAGATGCGCAGCATCTCGTCCTGCAGCAGGTCGCGCGTCTGCACGTCGAGCGCGCCGAAGGGCTCGTCCATCAGCAGAACGTCGGGCCTGGTGGCCAACGCACGCGCGATGCCGACGCGCTGCTGCATGCCGCCGCTGAGCTGGTGCGGATAGGATCTCTCGAACCCATGCAGGCCGACGAGCTCGAGATAGTGGCGGCTGATGCGCAGACGCTCGGCGGCCGGCATCGGCAGCATTTCGAGGCCGAACGCGATGTTGTCGAGCGCAGTGCGCCAGGGAAACAAGTCGAAGCTCTGGAAAACCATCGCGCGGCCTGCGCCTGGGCCGCACACGGGCGCGCTGTCGATGTAAACCGCGCCCGCGTCGGCGGCCTCGAGCCCGTCGATGATGCGAAGCAGCGTGGACTTGCCGCAGCCGCTCGGGCCCACGATCGCCACGAATTCGAGATTGCGGATGGCGAAATCGAGTCCATCCAGGACGACGAGGGGCGGCTCGCCGCCGCGCGCAAAGCGCTTGGTCAGCCCCTCGATCCGGAGCTTGGGCGCCCTTCGCTCAGCGGTCATGCCTCACCGCTCAGCCCGCCCACTTCTTGATATGCGCAAAGCGGCTCACGCTCTCGTAGACGACCTGCCGGTCCTCGCCGCGCGCGAGGCGTTCGAATTGGCCGGCCTCGATGCGTGCAAGCTCGTTGGCGTAGGCGAGGCAGTCGGCGGCGGCGCGGCGCGGGATGATGGCGACGCCGTCGAAATCGCCGAGCACGATGTCGCCGGGATTGACC
>SBBV01000228.1 GCA_005240015.1 Candidatus Odyssella thessalonicensis
GCAGATTGTCCCTGTGGAACGTGTCGCGATGCGGGATCTGGTCCAGCTTGTGCGATCCGGGCAGAAATTTCATCGCGCCCGATTCCACCGGCGCATCGGCCTCGCGATCCGTTACATCCCCACTTACGTGCGGCAGACGAAGGTGGCCGACTCGGCAACCCTCGTGCGCGGCGTCGACCGTCACCGCCATTTCGAAGCCGAGCCCGCGCCCGCCGCCGATCTCGACGCGGCCGCCATCGCCGCGCACAAGCGGGTGATGGAGAAGCAGATCGCGACCTACTACTCGGGCACCGACATCAAGGCGGCGCGGAAGTAGCGGCCCCGTCCAACACGCAGGGGCCGGTCTGAAGCCGGCCCCTGTATTGCGGCGCGATGTTGATGGATGATCTTGCGCGCTAGCTCTCCGCGCCGCGGCCGAAGATGGGCTGGTGCGGCGCGCGGTGCTCGAACTCCTGATCGATCTCGGCGAGCCAGCGCTTGAAGTCCCAGGCGAGGAGATCGAAGTCCGATTTTGCGTCGGCCGGCATCTCGATGCGGCCGGTGATGTCGCGGCTGGCGCTGAGCTTCCGGCGCAGCTCGGCGAGCCGGCGGCGGAAATCGTCGGCGGCCTCGCGATGACCGTTGCTGATGCGGCCGCCGTCGATGAGACGATGCAGCGCATCCTGGATCGACGCCTCGAGCCGCTCGAGCGCAATCTCGGGTGAATCGATGGGATAGATATCCATCGCCGTCTCCCGCGTTGTGGAACCACTATTTCCAGAACGCGAGAGACACGACGGGGTTCCGGGGGCGCGCGCTTCGGCGCGTGGCCCCGATCGCTCAACCCTTCTTGAGCGCCGCGAGAACTTTTTCCGGCGTGAACGGAACCGAGCGCAGGCGCACGCCGACCGCGTCGAACACCGCGTTGGCGATGGCCGAAGGCACCACCGCGGCAGCAGGCTCGCCCGCACCCCACGGCCGCTCGTTGGGCCGATCGATGAGATCGATCACTACGTCGGGCACGTCGGGGAAGGTCAGGATCGGGTAGCTCTCCCAGTCGAGGCTCGTCACCGCCGAGCGGCTGAACTTCAGCTCCTCCATGAGCGTGCGGCTCACCGTCTGCACGACGTTGCCCTCGATCTGGTTCTTGAGTCCGTCGGGGTTGATGATCTGCCCGCAATCATGCGCGACGAAGAAGCGCTCGACCTTGATCTTGCCGCTCTTCCTGTCGACCGTGACGTCGGCGACCACCCCCACATAGGTGCGCACGAGCTCGTACTTGATGTAGGAGACGCCGCGGCCTTTCGCGACATCGCCGGCGGCCGGCGCCGCCGCCGATTTGGGCTTCCACTCGGCGAGCTTCGTCAAGCGCTCCAACAGCTCGAGCCCGCGCGGATCCTTGAGATTGCGCCGGCGGAACTCGAGCGGATCGACTCCGGCCGCCGCCGCCAGCTCGTCGATGAAGCACTCGTTGGCGTAGGTGTTCTGCATGCGGCCCGGCGTGCGGATCCACGACGGCTTGAACGGCGTCTCGCTGAGCCAGCGCGCGGTCGCCTTCACGTTGGGGAAGCTGTAGGGGATCGCGAGCGACTGGTGGATGTTGCCGGGGAACGCCGAATCCTTCGGCAGGCCCGAGAGCTCGGCGGCGACCAGCGTCACCTCGAAGCCCTTCGGCCGGTCGGGGATGTAGACCAGCGATTCCCACGCCGCGACATTGCCCTTGTCGTCGAGCGCGGCCTTGTGCTCGAGCAGCGTCGGCGGGCCCTTGGGGTCCCAGCCGTGTTCGTCGGCGCGGCTCCACTGCACGCGCACCGGCTTGCCGAGCTCCTTGGCGATGAGCGCCGCGTCGGCCGCGGCGTCCTCGTGGCCGTTGCGGCCGTAGCAGCCCGAGCCTTCGATGTAGATGCAGCGCACGTCCTCGGGCGTGAGGTCGAGCATCTTGGCGAGCTGCTTCCTCAGGAGATGCGTCGCTTGCGAGGCGGTCCACACCGTGAGCTTGCCGGCCTTGAATTCTGCGACGGCGCAGGAGGGCCCGATCGAGCCGTGCGTGTGGATCGCGAAGTCGTAGACGGCGGAGAGCGTCTTGGCGCCGGTCTTCATCGCGGCGTCGGTGTCGCCGACTTTCTGGAAGACCTCGTCCTTCACCGCCTTGGTGGCGCGGACGTGATCCCAGAGCTTGGCGGCGTCGGGCAGCCCTGCCCAATCCGACCACTTCGCCTTGATCGCGCCGGCGGCGCGGATCGCGGCCCACTCGCCGCGCGCGACGGCGGCGAGGAAATTCCCTTTCCGCACGGTCGCGACATAGCCCGGGATCTTCTTGGCGTCGGCATCGTCGAACGAGACGAGCTCCGCCTTCATGGCCGGCGGGCGCACGACGCGCGCCTGCAGCATGCCGGGCAGCCTGAAGTCCTGCATGTAGGTGAAGGTGCCGATGACCTTGGCCGGAATGTCGGTGCGCGGCACCGATTTGCCCACGATCGTGTAGCTCGCCGGGCTCTTCACCGGCGCCTTGGCGTCGACCTTCAGGTCGAAGCGCTTGCCGCCGATCAGCTGGCCGTAGCTGACGGCCTTGCCGCCCTTGGCCGCGATGCGGCCGTCCTTGATCGCGAGCGCATCCTTGGGAGCGCCGAGGCGCTTCGCCGCCATCTCGATGAGCGCGGCGCGCGCGGTGGCGCAGGCCTGGCGCACCTGCATGCCGCCGGCCTGAATCGTGAGGCTGCCCCAGGTGATACCCTGGTCGGGCGTGAGCGCGGTGTCGCCCTGGACCACGTCGACGCGCTCGAACGGCACCGAAAGCTCCTCGGCCGCGATCTGCGCGAGCGCCGTGCGCACGCCGGTGCCGAGATCGACCTTGCCGGAATAGAGCGTCACGGCGCCCTTGGCGTCGATGGCGATGAAGCCGTCGACCTGATCGACCGCCACGGTCTTGGCCATCGGCGGCTTGGCCTGCGCGTTGGCGAGGCTTGGCGCAATGGCAAAGGAAACGACGAGCGCGCCCGAGCCCTTCAGCACGTGCCGGCGCGAAATCCTGGTCTGCAACATGGCGCCCTCCCTCAGCCCATCGCCGCCGCGCGCTTCACCGCGCGCACGATGCGCACATGCGTGCCGCACCGGCAGAGATTGCCGGCCAGCGCCTGCTTGATCGCGGCGTCACTCGGCCGCCTGTGCTTCGCGAGCAGCGCCGCCGCCTGCATGATCATGCCGTTGATGCAGTAGCCGCATTGCACCGCCTGCTCGGCGATGAAGGCCTGCTGCAGCGGATGGAGCTTCTTGCCGGTGCTAAGCCCTTCCAGCGTGGTGACCGGCTTGTTGGCGGCATCGGCGACCGGGAAGCGGCACGAGCGCACCGCCTCGCCCGCCACGTGCACGGTGCAGGCGCCGCACTGCGCAAGGCCGCAGCCGAAGTGCGGCCCCTTCAGCCCGAGATCGTCGCGCAGCGCGTAGAGCAGCGGCATCTGCGGATCGTCGACGCGAATTCGGCGGGCGCGTCCGTTGACGCGCAGGTTCAAGCTTGTGGCCATGATTGCCCTCCCGGCGCGAAATCGCCCTGGGGGAACCGCGAGCCTCGGTCGATCCGAAGAGCGGAGCCGGCTTGTCGGGGCCAGGCGGACGGGTTTCGCGCTACACCCGTTTCGTTCGCGCCGGCGGGGTTCCTCCCGGTTTAACCATAGCACGGAATCGGCGCCGACGTGCGCTCGCGCAGGTTCGGCAGACGTTCCCCGGAGCCGGTCACCCGTTCGCGGCGCGCTTCAGCGGTGTGTAGTTGAGGTTGGGCGCGAGCCAGCGCTCGACCTCTTCGAGCGGCATGGCCTTGCGGCGCGCATAGTCCTCGACCTGGTCGCGCTCGATGCGCGCGACGCCGAAATAGTCGGCATCGGGATGCGCGAAGTACCAGCCGCTCACCGACGAGGCTGGCGTCATCGCGCAGCTCTCGGTGAGCGAGACGCCGGCGGCGCGCTCGGCGTCGAGCAGCTGGAACAGCGTTCGCTTCTCGGTGTGGTCGGGGCAGGCGGGATAGCCCGGCGCCGGCCGGATGCCGCGATAGTGCTCGCCGATGAGATCGACGTTGGAGAGCCGCTCCTCGGGAGCGTAGCCCCAGAATTCCTTGCGCACGCGCTCGTGCATGCGCTCGGCGAAGGCTTCGGCAAGCCGGTCGCCCAAGGCCTTGACCAGGATGCTGCTGTAGTCGTCGTTGGCGCGCTCGAATTCGAGCGCCTTCGCCTCGATGCCGGCGCCCGCCGTCACGACGAAGGCGCCGAGCCAGTCGGCGCGACCCGACTCGATCGGCGCGATGTAATCGGCGAGTGCCAGATTGGGCCGGCCGGGGCTGGGCTTGCGCTGCTGGCGCAGCGTGTAGACGGTGGCGCGGCGTTTGGCGCGCGCCTCGTCGGCGAACAGTACGATGTCATCGCCGTCGCTGTTCGCGGGGAAAAAGCCCACGACCGCACGCGGACGCGTCCATTTCTCGGCGATCATGCGCTCCAGCATCGAGAGCGCATCCTTGTGCAGCGCGCGCGCCGCCTCGCCCACCACCGGATCCTCGAGGATCGCCGGATAGGCGCCGGAAAGTTCCCAGGCCTGGAAGAACGGCTTCCAGTCGATGCGCGTGACGAGCTCGCGGAGATCGTAGTCGTCGAAGACGATCGCGCCGAGGCGGCGCGGCCGCACCGGCGCAAACCGCGCCCAGTCGATCTTCAGTCGATTGGCGCGCGCCTCGGCGAACGTGAGCCGCTGGGCGCCCTCGCCTTTCCGCTCGTGCGCCTCGCGCAGCGCCGCGTAGTCGCCCGCGGTCTTCTTGACGAAGGCGGTGCGCTGCTGCGCCGAGAGCAGCGCCGCGGCGACGCCGACCGCGCGCGAGGCATCCTGCACGTGCACCACCGGCCCGTCGTAGTTGGGCGCGATCTTCACGGCGGTGTGCACGCGGCTGGTCGTGGCGCCGCCGATCAAGAGCGGCAAGGTGAAGCCCTCGCGCTGCAGCTCGGCGGCGACGTGGCACATCTCGTCGAGCGAGGGCGTGATGAGGCCCGAGAGCCCGATCATGTCGGCCTTCTCGTGCCGCGCCGTGTCGAGCACCTTGGCGCAGGGCGTCATGACGCCCAAGTCGATGACCTCGTAATTGTTGCAGCGGAGCACGACGCCGACGATGTTCTTGCCGATGTCGTGCACCGCTGCAACAATTACGAGGTCATCGACTTGGGCGTCATGACGCCCTGCGCCAAGGTGCTCGAC
>SBBV01000408.1 GCA_005240015.1 Candidatus Odyssella thessalonicensis
ATCATCGCGACCCGGACCGAGGCGCCGGCATGGCTGGGTTGGGCGATCTTCGGCGCCTGCCTCGTTGCGACCCCGTTCTATTTGATCGTCACGCTAAAGGTGCGGAACTGGATCCAATTATCGATCTCGACCGTCGCGTTCATGGTTTGGGTGTTCGCCATCAACAGCAAGCTGTTCGGCGTCTCAGACCCTGTCTACGGCGGGGTATTGCTGCCGATCTTCACTTTCTTCGTGGCCGCGATCCCGACCACGCCGCAGCCGCCGCCCACCGGGAACGCCGGCCAAGGTTAGCGAATCGTGCCGGGGCCGACCCCAAGCGCCGACTCTGCCGGTCGAATCCGCGGCGCAGCCCGCCGTCGCGGCGTGACTGCGGCGAGAGCTCCCATCGATGCCTCTGGCGCGGCGGGCGGCGCTCGGTGAAAATCCCGGGCAGATAACCGGAGGCCGATCATGAGGTTTCTCCCCGCGCCCATGCGGCTGATCCTGGCCGCGGCGTTCGCGGCGACGCTGGGCGCGCCGCTCCACGCGCAAGTCGGCACGCCGCAGCCGGGCGGGCCGCCGCCGAACCGCCTCTATCCGGGCGGCGAAGTGAACATGAACCCGGCGCCGCTCGATGCCCGCCTCCCGCGCGACGACATCCTCGAGGTCATGATCAAGAGCGCCCTCATGGCCTTCAACGACGCCAACCTGACCGGGAACTACGCCGTGCTCAACGCGCGGCTTCATCCGGTCTTCCGCGAGCAGGCGCCGCCCCAGCGCCTCGCCTCGACCTTCGCCGCCTTCCGCACCAACAAGGTCGACATCGCGCCGCTCTTGGTGCATCGCCACGTGCTGATCGCGCCGCCGGCCATTGATGGCGAGGGGCATCTCGTCGCCAAGGGCGAGTTCGAGACCCAGCCCTGGCACGTCGTCTTCGATCTCGCCTGGCGGCGCGAAGGCGACCGGTGGTGGCTCTGGCGCCTCAACGTGCGCGTCAAGCCGCCCGAGCAGCAATAGACCGAGGCAGCTGAAACTTGAATCGGCTTGAAACGCCCGATCCCGCGACCGTCCTGACGAGGATTTTCGGCTACGAGTCCTTTCGGAGCTTCCAGGAAGAGGCGATCCGCCACGTCATCGCCGGCGGCAATGCGCTGATCCTGATGCCGACCGGCGGCGGAAAATCGCTGTGCTACCAGATCCCGGCGCTCTGCCGCCCCGGCGTGGGCGTCGTGGTCTCGCCGCTGATCGCCTTGATGCAGGATCAGGTCGAGGCGCTGCGCCAGCGCGGCGTGCGCGCGGCGGCGTGGAATTCCGCTTCGTCGGACGAGGAGATCGACCGCATCGTGGAGGCCCTCGCCGCCGAGGCGCTCGACCTGCTCTACGTCGCGCCCGAGCGCCTCATGATGCCGGCGTTCCTCGAGCGCGTGATCGCGCGCGCGAAGCTGGCGCTGTTCGCCATCGACGAAGCGCATTGCGTCAGCGAATGGGGCCATGATTTTCGGCCCGAATATCTGCAGCTCGCGGCGCTGGCGGAACGGTTCCCCGCGGTGCCGCGCGTGGCGCTGACCGCCACCGCCGATCTCCGCACGCGCGCCGAGATCATGGAGCGCCTGCATCTCGACGGCGGCCGCATGTTCGTGGCCAGCTTCGACCGGCCGAACATCGTCTATCGCATCGAGCCGCTGCGCGGGCGCGAAACGCAGCTGCTCGAATTCCTGAAGCGCCACGCGGGCGCCTCGGGCATCGTCTATTGCCGCGCGCGCAAGTCGACCGAGGAGTTCGCCGAGCTGCTCGAGGCCGAGGGCTACAACGCGTTCGCCTATCACGCCGGCATGGATGCGCGCAGCCGGCGCAAGGCGCTCGAGCGTTTCCAGTCCGAGGACGCCGTGATCGCGGTCGCGACCATCGCGTTCGGCATGGGCATCGACAAGCCCGATGTGCGCTTCGTGGCCCATCTCGATATGCCGAAGAACGTCGAGGCCTATTACCAGGAAACCGGCCGCGCCGGCCGCGACGGCCAGCCTTCCGAGGCGTATCTGCTCTACGGCGCCGGCGACGAGGTCACGCTGCGCCGTTTCATCGAGCAGTCCGAAGCGCCCGAGGCGCGGAAGGCGATCGAGCGCGCGAAGCTCGAGCAGCTGCTGCGCATCCTCCGCGCGAGCCGCTGCCGGCGCGAGGCGCTGCTCGCCTATTTCGGCGAGGCGAAGCCCGCGCCGTGCGCCGCCTGCGACATCTGCCTCGACCGCGGCGCGATGGAGGATGCCACCGAGCCGATGCGGAAATTCCTCTCCTGCGTGTTCCGCACCGGCGAGCGCTTCGGCGCCGCGCACGTGATCGACGTGCTGCTCGGCAACACGACCGAGAAGATCATCCAATTCGGCCACGTCACGGTCAGCACCTACGGCATCGGCCAGGAGCTCTCGAAGAAGCAGTGGCGCGCGGTGGCCGATCACGCGCACGCAACCGGCCTTGTGCGCCCACACGACAACGGCTTCGGCGGGCTCGTGCTGACCGATGCGGCGCGCCCGGTGCTGCGCGGCGAGCAGCGCGTGATGATGAAGATCCCGGCGCAGCGCGAGCGGGTCAAGCGCCGCGCCGCGACGGTCCCGCCCGGCGGATCGGCCGCGCTCGCGCACGGGCCGCTGTTCGATGCGCTCCGCGCCTATCGCCTGGATCTCGCGCGGGCGGCCGGCGTTGCCCCCTACACGATTTTCCACGACCGTACGCTCGAGGAGATCGCGGCGCTCAAGCCGGCGACGCTCGACATGCTGAGCCACGTCTACGGCATCGGCGTGCTCAAGCTCGAGAAATACGGCCCCGCCGTGCTCGAGATCGTGAAACGCCATCGCGACGCCGCGTCCGCGCGCCCGAGCGCCGACGCGAACCTCGCCGGCGCCAGCGCCGCCAATCTAGGCAAGCCCTGGACCGCGCAACAGGATCAGGTCCTGCGACGCCGCTGGGATGAAGGCGCCGGCGTGGCGGCGCTGGCCGCGGAACTCGGCCGCGGCAGCGGCGGCATCGAGGCCCGCCTCGTGCGCCTGGGGCTCGTGCCCGACCGCGAAACGGCGCGCATGCGGCCATGACCGCGACGGTGCACGCCGCCACCAAGCATTGTCGTCCCCGCGAAAGCGGGGACCCAAGCAGCGTCTCAGCCTTGCAGACGGCCGCGGCTATTGTGCGGCGGCGACATGGGTCCCCGCTTTCGCGGGGACGACGGGTTTAGCTTTTGCACAACCTTCCCGACCACAGGACACGACCATGACCATCCCCAACATCCGTCTGCCGGCGCTCGATTTCGATCTCGGTAACGACGCCGAGGCGATTCGCGACACAGTCTCGGCCTTCGCCGCCAAGGAGATCGCGCCGCGCGCGGCCGACATCGATCGCCAGAACGAGTTTCCCGCCGATCTTTGGAAGAAGATGGGCGACATCGGCATACTCGGCATCACGGTCGAGGAGGAGTACGGCGGCGCCGGCCTCGGCTATCTGCACCACGTCGTGGCGATGGAGGAGGTCAGCCGCGCCTCGGCCGCCGTGGGCCTTTCCTACGGCGCGCATTCCAACCTCTGCGTCAACCAGATCCGCCGCAACGGCAACGAGGCGCAGAAGCGGAAATACCTGCCGAAGCTCATCGCCGGCGACCATGTGGGCGCGCTCGCGATGAGCGAGCCCGGCGCCGGCTCCGACGTGGTCTCGATGAAGACGCGCGCCGACAAGAAGGGTGACCGCTACATCATCAACGGCAACAAGATGTGGATCACGAACGGCCCGGACGCGAACGTGCTCGTCGTCTACGCGAAGACCGATCCTTCCGCAGGGCCGCGCGGCATGACGGCCTTCCTCATCGAGAAGGGCATGAAGGGGTTCTCGACCGCGCAGAAGCTCGACAAGCTCGGCATGCGCGGCTCCAACACCTCGGAGCTCGTGTTCCAGGACTGCGAGGTGCCCGAGGAGAACGTGCTCGGCAAGGTGGGGCAGGGCGTGGGCGTGCTGATGTCGGGCCTCGACTACGAGCGCGCGGTGCTGGCCGCCGGCCCGCTCGGCGTGATGCAGGCCTGCATGGACGTGGTCATCCCCTATGTCCACGAGCGCAAGCAATTCGGCCAGCCGATCGGCACCTTCCAGCTGATGCAGGGCAAGCTCGCCGACATGTACACGACGATGAACGCCTGCAAGGCCTACGTGTACGCCGTCGCCAAGGCCTGCGACCGCGGCCAGACCACGCGCAAGGACGCCGCCGGCGCCATCCTCTACGCCGCCGAGAAGGCGACGTGGATGGCGCTCGAGGCGATCCAGTGCCTCGGCGGCAACGGCTACATCAACGAATTCCCGACCGGGCGCCTCCTGCGCGACGCCAAGCTCTACGAGATCGGCGCCGGCACATCCGAAATCCGCCGCATGCTGATCGGCCGCGAGCTGTTCGAGGAGACGAAGTAAGCCGCCGCGCGCCGGGCGGCGTTACGGCGAATCCGGCGGGACCGCCGAAAAGTAGCTGGCCCTTCGGCATATTGCCGCCGCGGCCGCTTGCCCCCTATCCTCCGCCGGATTCCGGGGAGGGAGCGCATGTCGATCCGCTTCAAGTGCACGAGCGGCCCGCTCGAGGGCAAGGTTTTCGAGTACGCGCGGGCCAAGACGGCCATCACGTTCGGCCGGCTCGAAGACCGCGACGTGCGCTTTCCCGCCGACTTCCGCTCGATCTCGCGCGCGCATCTCACGGTCGAGCTCGAGAACGACCGCTACTACCTGCGGCCCGACGAGCCGGTGTTCATCGACGGGCACGAGGCGATGCGCGACGACGAGCTGCCGAAGAAGTGCGAGCTGCGCCTGGGCTCGCCGACCGGCCCGGCGTTCCAGGTCGAGTGGAACATCCTGAGCGACATGCCGTCGACCGAGGCGCCGTTCAAGCGCCCGCGCCAGAGCCCGGCGCGCGCGGCGCTGCAGGCGACCCAGCGCGTGCGCATGATCGCGCTCGCCGCGGTGGGCCTCGTGCTCGTGACGGCGGCGGCCGTCGCCGCCTATTTCCTGATGCAGCCCGAGCCGTTCTCGGCCAAGCTCGATGCGGCGCGGCCCTCGGTCTACATGGTCATCTACCGGCGCGCCGACGGCTACGAGCGCAACGGCGGCACGGCCTGGGTGATCGCGCCCGGCACGCTTGCGACCAATGCGCACGTCGTCGACGGCATCCTCAGTGCGCGCGCGAAGGGCGAGACGCCGTTCGTGCGCTCCAACGTCCCGCCCTTCGAGAGCATTGCCATTACCTCGGCGGTGAAGCACCCGCATTACGATCGCTTCACGAGCGCGGTCGGCTACTACGCGCCGGTAGCGCCCGGCGGGCGCCTCGTCACCTCGACGCTCGGCTATGACGTGGGCCTCATCCGCGTCGCGGCGAACGCGAAGCTCGCGCCGCCGCTCAAGGTGGCGTCGCGCGAGACGCTGCTCGAATTGGCGCCGAGCCAGGAGGTGGCCTATATCGGCTACCCCACCGAGCGCATGGCGGCGGGCGGCGTGAACCTCACTCAGCCGACGCCGCAGACCCACATCGCGCGCATCTCGGCCGTGACCGATTTCTTCCTCGCCTCGGTGGTGCCGGCGGACCGCCTGCTGATCCAGCATTCGCTGCCGGGCGCGGGCGGCTGCAGCGGCAGCCCGATCTTCAACAGCCGCGGCGAGGTGATCGCGCTGTTCAATGCCGGCAACGTGATCCATGTGCCGATCGGCAACGAGCGCGCGCGCATTCCGACGGTGCTGATCAACTTCGCGCAGCGCGCCGATCTCGTGCGCGAAATTCTGGACGTCAAGCTCGAGACGATCGCGCACACCCGCGAAGAGGAGTGGAAAAAGCGCCTGCGGGCGCTGCCCTCGGCGCCGGACTTCCTCATCCAGAGCTTCCAGCGCGACACCGGCTCGACCGGAGCGCTGCCCGTGCTCGACACGACGCTGACCGTGCAGCCGGTCTCCGGCCAGAAGAACCCGGCCGCCGGCATCCAGTACGAGATCCCGGGTGCCGGCGCCGTGCATTTCCAGGCGCTCGGTTCCGACACCGGCACCGTCTTTCTCCACGTGCACGACGCCGCCGACCCCACGAAGCTGCTCGGCTCACGAACGAGCTCGATCCACTATCCATGGGTTCGCCTGACCCAGCAGGAGGCCGCGAAGGTGACCGTGACGGTTTTGAGCACCACGCCCGGCAAGCGAATCCGCCTGCGCGTCTTCTTCGTGCCGAAGAAGGCCTGAGCCGCGGCGCTGGGGCGCCCATGCAGCCCCTTTTGCGGACTCGCATCTTGGCGGCCGGAAGACTAGATATTGTGCAATGCACAACGTCAAACCTTCCGTAATCCGCAGAGGAGCTCGGCCATGACCGCCCGCGACCCAGTCGTCATTCTCGATGGTGCCCGCACGCCTATGGGCTCGTTCCAGGG
>SBBV01000545.1 GCA_005240015.1 Candidatus Odyssella thessalonicensis
AGATAGGCCGCTTCCGGCCGGCCGGCGCCGCGATAGGCGTCGATCGGCACCGTGTTGGTGACGATGCCGGCGACGCGGGTGTAGATGGCCGGCGTCTTGTAGAGCCCGACATGCATGTCGGACCCGCCGGTGGCCACGAACGGCGCGTAGTTGGAGAGATAGGCACCCTCGTTGGCGTAGGTCTCGATCTTGAGGCCGAGGAAGTGCCCGTCCTTGTCGAGCGCCAGCTCGGCGAAGCTCACATGGTCGCGGCCCTGCACGTCGGACTGAAAGCCCTCGCTGCGATCGGCCGCCCAGCGCACCGGACGCTTCAGACGACGCGCCGCCCAGGGCATCAGCACCGTCTCGGGATGGAGGAACAACTTCATGCCGAAGCCGCCGCCGACGTGGCCGGAGACGACGCGGACCTTCTCCTTCGGAATCTTGAAGATCACGTCGGCGAGCTGGTTGCGGAGGCCGTGCACGCTCTGGCACGAGGTGTAGAGCGTCACGCGATCGGTGGCGGGGTCGTAGTCGCCGAGGCAGGCGCGCGCCTCCATCGAGTTCGCGACGACGCGGTTGTTGACGATGCGGAGCTTGATCACGCGGTGCGCGCTCTTGAGCGCGGCCTCGACCGCGGCGCGATCGCCCTTCTCCCAGTCGAACGCGATGTTGTCGGGGATGTGGTCCCACACCTTGGGCGCGCCCGGCTGGGCGGCGGCGTACGTATCGACCGCGTGCGGCAGCTCCTCGTATTCGACCTCGATCTTCTCGGCCGCGTCGCGCGCCTCGTGCAGCGTCGCGGCGACGACGAGCGCCACCGGATCGCCGACATGGCGCACGCGGTCCTTGGCCAGCACCGGCCGCGGCGTGTCGTGGCGCGGCCTCCCGTCCCGGCTGGTCATCGGGATCATGCACGGCATGAGCCCGAGCCCGTCGGCCTCGGCATCGGCGCCGGTCAGCACCGCGAGCACGCCCTTCGCCTTCTTGGCCTTGCTTGTATCGAGACGGACGATGCGCGCGTGCGCGTGGGGCGAGCGCAGGATGTAGGCGTGGGCCTGGTTCTTGAACTTGAAATCGTCGGTGAAACGTCCGCCCCCGGTGATGAGGGCCTGATCTTCGAGCCGCTTGACCGCCTGGCCCACGCCGAACTTCATCAGAACGCTCCCCTGCGACAATAAAAGCGCGGGCCCCCCGGCCGGGGAACCCGCCCGGCGCCATAAATAATGAACCCTCGCGCGCTGGCAAGGCGCGCAAAACACGTCGAATTTGGGCGACGGAACGGACCCCAAACAGCGTATAATGACCTGCGGCAGGCTGCCCGGGCGCGAAGGTGGGGTCGCCGCAAAGGAAACACATTTCATGGCACAGCCAAGGCGCGGCGTCGTCGGCTGGGTCCTGGGACCCGGCAAGTATCTCTTCGGCCTCGCGGCGATCGCGGCGGCCGCCTGGTATTGGTACGCGAACGGCGATGCCTCGGCGTCGAAGCCGGTCTACCGCCTCGCCAAGATCGAGCAGGGCATCATCTCCAACACCGTGACCGCGAGCGGCACGTTGAAGGCGATCGTGACGGTCGATGTCGGCACGCAGATCTCGGGACAGATCAAACAGCTCTTCGCCGACTTCAACACCGAGGTGAAGGCCGGCCAAGTGATCGCGCGCATCGACCCGGCCACCTTCGAGGCCAAGGTGCGCGAGGCCGAGGCCGATCTCGCCACCGCCAAGGGCAATGTTTTGCTGATGCAGGCGCGCCTCGACAGCATGGTGGCCGACACGCGCCAGGCGAAATCGGCGCTCGAGCTCTCGAAGCTCGACCTTGCGCGCAAGAAGGAGCTGCTGCCTTCGCGCGCGATCTCGCAGATGGCCTACGACCAGGCGGTGGCCGCCTACGAGCAGGCCGAGGCAAAGTATCAGGGCATGCTCGCCAAGGAGAGCGAGCAGCGGGCGCAGATCGAGATCTCGCGCGCCACCGTGCAGCAGAAGGAGGCGACGCTCAGCCAGCGCCGCATCGATCTCGAGAACACCTATATCCGCTCGCCGGTCGACGGCGTCGTCATCGCGCGCAACGTCGACGTGGGGCAGACCGTGGCGGCGAGCCTGCAGTCGCCGGTGCTCTTCACGATCGCGCAGGACCTGAAGCGCATGCAGGTGGAGGTGAACGTGGACGAGGCCGATATCGGCCGCATCCGCGAGGGCCTGACCGCGAGCTTCACGGTCGATTCGTTTCCGGGCCGCACCTTCCCGGGCCAGGTGCGCCAGGTGCGCAAGGCGCCCAAGGAAGTGGCGAGCGTCATCACCTACACGGTGGTGGTGAGCACGCAGAACCCCGACCTTCGCCTGCTGCCCGGCATGACGGCGAACGTCATCTTCCAGATCGCGCGGCGCGACAACGTCGCGATGATCCCCAACGCGGCGCTTCGCTTCCGCCCCGGCAATGCGCGGCCCGAGCGCGCGAGCGCCGATGCCGACGCCGCCACGCCGAGCCGCGGCAATCCCCAGGAGCGTATCCGCCAGCAGATCGAGACGCTGAAGCGCGAGCTTGCGCTCACGCCGCAGCAGGAGCAGCAGGTCGTCGCGATCTATCGCGAGATGGGCCAGAAGATGCGCCAGCTGCGCGAGTCGGGCAAACCGTTCGACGAGCTGCGCGAGGACATGGCCAAGCTGCGCCGCGCCGCCGAGGACAAGATCGCGGCCCTCCTGAACCCCGAGCAGAAATCGAAATACGCCGACATGCGCGGAGCTGCGTCCGCCGATGCCGGGCCGCGCCGCGGCAATGTTTACGTGCTGGGGCCGGACGGCGCGCCGAAGCGCATCGCGATCATGATCGGCATCACCGACGGCTCGAACACCGAGCTCGTGAGCGGCGAGATCAAGGCCGGCGATCAGGTGATCGTGGGCAGCGCCGACGCCAAGGGCCAGCCCGCGGGACAACGCGGCCTTGGCCGCCGCTTCGGGCTCTAGGCCGGAGCGCGCGAGCGACGCGATGACGACGCCGCTGATCCGCACCGAGACGCTGTCGAAGACCTATCACATCGGCGGCGGCGACGTGCGCGCGCTCGTGGATCTCTCGATCGAGATCGCGAAGGGCGAGATGGTGGCGATCATGGGCCCCTCGGGCTCGGGCAAGTCGACCTGCATGAACCTCCTGGGCTGCCTCGACACGCCGAGCGCCGGCAATTACTGGCTTGCCGGCGAGGACGTCTCGCAGCTCGATTCCGACGCGCTCGCGCATATCCGCAACGAGAAGGTCGGCTTCGTCTTCCAGCAGTTCAACCTGCTGGCCCGCGCGACCGCACTCGACAATGTCGAGCTGCCGCTCACCTACGGCCGCGTGCCGCGCCGGCTGCGCCACCAGAAGGCCGAGAAGGCGCTGGCTGCCGTGGGCCTGGCCGACCGCATGGATCATCGGCCCTCGCAGCTCTCGGGCGGACAGATGCAGCGCGTCGCCATCGCGCGCGCGATCGTCAACAATCCGCACGTGCTGATGGCCGACGAGCCGACCGGCGCGCTCGACAGCCGCACCGGCGCCGAGATCATGGCGCTGTTCCAGCGGCTCAACGCCGAGGGCATCACCGTCATCGTCGTCACGCACGACGAGCACGTGGCCGCGCATGCCCGGCGCATCCTGCGCTTCCGCGACGGGCGGCTCGTCGCCGACGAAGCCGTGGCCGCGCCGGTCCGCGCGGCCGAAGCAGTCGCGGCCGCGGCTGGCGCTGTCGAGGCGCCCGGCGCCGCCTCTGCCCCGCTCGGCGGTCCGCTGGTGCCGGAGGCTGTGTGATGACCTACGTCGATTGCCTCCGCGCCGCGATTACCGCGCTCAAGGCGAACCTGCTGCGCAGCATCCTCACCTCGCTCGGCATCATCATCGGCATCTCGTCGGTGATCGCGATGGTCGCGATCGGCTCGGGCGCCGAAACGCGCGTCAAGGAGTCGATCGAGAGCCTCGGCTCCAACATCATGATCGTGCTGAACGGCTCGCGCACCACCGGCGGCGCGCGCGGCGGCACGGGCAGCAACGTGACGCTCACCGAGGACGACGCGCAGGCGCTCCAGCGCGACATTCCCTCGGTCGAGGTGGCGGCGCCCGCCGTGCAAGGGCGGTTCCAGCTGGTGTTCGGCAACACCAACTGGTCGACCAGCGTCCAGGGCATCACCGAGGAATACATGATCGCGCGCAACTGGCACATCGACCAGGGGCGCACCTTCAGCGAGGTCGAATACCGGAGCGCGGGCAAGGTCGTCTTGATCGGCTCGACCGTGGCCGAGCGCCTGTTCCCCGGCGAGGACCCGATCGGCAAGGTGATCCGCATCAACAAGGTGCCGGTCCAGGTCGTGGGCACGCTCGCGACCAAGGGCCAGACGCCGTTCGGCCAGGATCAGGACGACGTCGCGTTCATCCCGCTCACCACCGCCAAGAAGCGCGTGCTGGGCGGGCGCTGGGTCAAGAGCAACCTCGTCGGCTCGATCACGGTCAAGGTCCGCGAGGCCGACAGCGTCGCCGACGCGGAGAAGCAGGTGACCGATCTCCTGCGCCAGCGCCACCGCATCCCCGAGGGCGGGCAGGACGACTTCAACATCCGCAACATCTCGCAGTTCCTCGCGGCGCGGGCCGAATCGACGCGCGTGATGGGCATCCTGCTCGCCTCGGTGGCCGCGATCTCGCTCATCGTCGGCGGCATCGGCATCATGAACATCATGCTGGTGTCGGTGACCGAGCGGACGCGCGAGATCGGCCTGCGCATGGCCTTGGGCGCGCGGCGCCGCGATATCCTCACGCAATTCGTCGTCGAGGCGATCACGCTCTCGCTACTGGGCGGCTTGATCGGCGTGGCGCTCGGCATCGGCGGCTCGCATCTGATCGCGCAGACCGGCGACTGGCCGGTGCTGATCGAAGCGCAGGCGATCATGATGGCGGTGGGCTTCTCGGCCGCGGTCGGCGTATTCTTCGGCTTCTATCCCGCGCGCAAGGCCTCGAAGCTCGATCCGATCGACGCGCTCAGGTACGAGTAGGCTGGGACCGCGCGTTTGGCGCAACGCCCACCGGATTGCGGCGACCCCGCCACTCGGGCACAATTGCTTGCAAATACGCCTATTTCGGGAGGACGACGACGATGGACGCCCCCGTGCCCGCCTATCCGTGGCTCAAGAGCTACCCGCCCAATGTGAAGTGGGATCAGACCTTCGAGCCCAGGCCGCTGTTCTACAACCTTGACCAGGCCGTCCAGCGCTTCGCCGACCGGCCCGCGCTCGACTTCCTCGACAAGAAATACACCTACGGCGAGGTCGGCAGTCTGGTCGCGCGCGCGGCCAAGGGACTGCAGCAGATCGGCGTCAAGAAGGGAACCAAGGTCGGGCTCTTCCTGCCCAACTGCCCGCACTTCGTGATCTGCTACTACGCGGTGCTGAAGGCCGGCGGCACGGTCGTCAACTACTCGCCGCTCTATTCCGAGCCTGAACTCAAGCACCAGATCGAGGATTCCGACACCGACGTGATGGTGACCTTGGGGCTCGAGGTGGTCTACCCCAAGATGAAGGCGATGCTGGGAACGACGCGGTTGAAGAAGATCGTCGTCGGCGGCATCCAGGACGCGCTGCCGTTCCCGAAGAACCTGCTCTATCCGATCGTGAAGAAGAAGGACCAGGCGCAGGTCGCGTGGGACGAGCGCCATGTCCGCTTCAAGGACCTCTTGAAGAACGACGGCGCCTATCAGCCGGTCGCGATCGACCCCAAGGAAGACATCGCGGTGCTGCAATACACGGGCGGCACCACCGGCTCGCCCAAGGGCGCCATGCTCACGCACTACAATCTCTGGGCCAACACCGAGCAGGCGAACGCGTGCTTCCCCGACGCCAAGCAGGGCGGCGAGCGGATGATGGGCGTGTTGCCCTTCTTCCACGTCTTCGCCATGACGGCGGTGATGAACGCCGCGATCCGCATCGGCGCCGAGATCATCATGCTTCCGCGCTTCGACCTCGAAGCCGTGATGAAGCTCATCCCGAACAAGCGGCCCACCATCTTCCACGGTGTGCCGACCATGTACGTGGCGATCTCGGGCCACAAGAATGCGGGCACCACCGACATGACTTCGATCCAGGGCTGCATCTCGGGCGGAGCGCCCCTGCCAGTCGAGGTGAAGCAGAAATTCGAGAAGGCCACCGGGGGCACGCTGGTCGAAGGCTATGGGCTAACCGAGAGCTCGCCCGTCGCCTGCTGCAATCCGATCGAGGGCACGAACAAGGCCGGCTCGATCGGGCTGCCGGTGCCCGGGACGAAGGTCGTCATTACCGACCGCGAGGACCCGCACCGCGTGCTGCCCTATGGCGAGCGCGGCGAGCTCTGCATCGAGGGCCCGCAGGTGATGAAGGGCTATTGGAAGAACCCCGAAGCCACCGCCAAGACCCTGATGGACGGCCGCCTCCACACCGGGGACGTCGCCCTGATCGACGAGGACGGCTACGTGTTCATCGTCGACCGCATGAAGGACATGATCGCCGTGGGCGGCTTCAAGGTGTTCCCGCGCATGGTGGAAGAGCGCGTCTACGAGCATCCCGCGGTCGAAGAATGCACCGTCATCGGCGTGCCCGACGACTATCACGGCGAGGCGGTGAAGGCCTTCGTCAAATTGCGCGCCGGCACGAGCGCCACGGCCGAGGACATCCTCGACTCGATCAAGGGCAAGCTCGGCAAGCACGAAATACCGCGCGAGATCGAGATCCGCCAGCAGCTGCCGAAGACGATGATCGGCAAGCTCTCGAAGAAGGAGCTGGTCGAGGAGGAGCGGAAGAAGTACGCGGAGAAGAAGAAGGCCAAGGCCGGCGCGTGAGCGCGCTGATGAGCGGGAGATGAAAGGCGCCCTTCCTTCCCCTCCCCCCTTGAGGGGGAGGGGAAGGAAG
>SBBV01000623.1 GCA_005240015.1 Candidatus Odyssella thessalonicensis
CGCGCTCGTGATCGGCAAGGCCGGGCGGCGCGTTCCGCGCGAGGCCGCGCTCTCGCACGTCGCCGGCTTCACCTGCCTCAACGAGGGCACGCTGCGCGACTGGCTCCGGCACGGCAAGTTCAACGTGACGCAGGGGAAGAATTTCGACCGCTCGGGCGCCATGGGCCCGTGGCTCGTGACACCCGACGAGCTCGGCCCGCTCGACAAGCTGCGCATCAAGACGCGCGTCAACGGCGAGGTGCGCCAGAAGGACACGGTCGAGAGCATGATCTTCCCGTTCGACTACCTGCTCCACTACATCTCGACCTTCACGACGCTCGTGCCGGGCGACGTGATCGCGACTGGCACACCCACCGGCGCCGGCGCGCGCTTTGACCCGCCGAAATGGTTGAAGCCCGGCGACCGCGTCGAGATCGAGGTCTCCGGCATCGGCACGCTCGCCAACACCGTCATCGACGAGCCGCAATGATGGACCGGCCGGTGCGCACCGAACGCGTCGCGGACTCTCGCCCCGGCAATGGCGAGGGCGGCGGCGCGAAGCTGCCGATGCGCGCCTTCGCGCGCTCGCTGCCGATGCAGCTCCTGCGCGCGCGCGAGGCGGTGATGCGGCGTTTCCGCCCGATGCTGCACAGCCATGGCGTCACCGAGCAGCAATGGCGCGTCATCCGCGCGCTGGTCGAGAGCGAGGCGGCGGAGATCGGCGCGCTCGCCCAACGATGCTGCATCCTGCCCGCGAGCCTCACCCGCATCGTGGATACGCTCGAGGAGAAGAAGCTGGTGACGCGCCGCCCCCATCCCGCCGATCAGCGCCGCGTCGTGGTCGAGGTGAGCGCCGCGGGGCGCCGGCTGTTCCAGGCGGTGGCGCCGCACTCCGAGGCGCATTATCGCGAGATCGCGGCGCTGGTTGGCGCCGAACGGCTCGATGCGTTCTACGCGATGCTCGACGACATCATCGAGCGGCTCGGAGCGAACCAGCGCTGAAACGCCGCGGCCCTCAGCGCTGCAACGAGCCCATCCGTTTTGGGCATGGCCAAGTCCAGGCTCGCGCGGCAATATTACGGCAAGGCCAACGCCGCCCCGATTGTGGAGAAGCGCCATGAAGCCCAACGTCCCGAAGATGCCGCCGATCGAAGGCCTGCATCACTGGGCCTATCGCTGCCGCGACGGCGAGGAGACGCGCCACTTCTACGAGGACATCCTCGGGCTGCCGCTCGTGCACATCATCAAGGCCGACTACGTGCCGAGCACGAAGCAGCACTGCCCCTATGTGCACCTCTTCTTCCGCATGGGCGACGGCTCATGCGTCGCGTTCTTCGATCTCGGCGACGATCTGGCACCCGACCCTTCGCCGAACACGCCGTCGTGGGTCAACCACATGGCGCTGCGCATGAACAGCGTCGAAGAGGTCGAGCAGGCCAAGGCGCGGCTCGAGGCGCACGGGATTCCCGTGGTCGGCATCACCGACCACAAGTTCATCAAGTCGATCTACTTCTTCGATCCCAACGGCTACCGCCTCGAGCTCACGCACGAGATCGGCCCCGCTTCCTACATCGAGAAGGCCGAGAAGGAAGCGCACGCCAAGCTCAAGGCCTGGAACGAAGAGAAGGCCAAGATCCGCGCCGCGCGGCAAATGAAGCAGGCGGCGGAATAGCTCTTCAAGTCTCGCACGCGCAGCCGTGACGGCAGACCCGACCGCGATACCTTTCGCGATCGTCTATGACGCCTTCGCGGCGGCCGCGCGCGCCGTTCCCGGGAATGCCTTCCTCGCCGTCACGCCGAGCTCCGGCTGGACGATTGGCGGCAAGACCGAAATCACTTACGGCGAGGCCGAGAAGCGCGTGGCGGGCCTCGTCGCTTACTACCGCGCTGCCGGCTACGGCCTGGGGCACCGGGCCGCCACGCTGCTCTACAATCGGCCGGAGCATTTTCTCCATTTGCTCGCGTTGAATGCGCTTGGCGTCAGCGTCGTGCCGATCAATCCGGACTATGCACCGGACGAGATGCTCTATCAGATGGAGCATTCCGAGGCCGACATCGCGATCGCGGTGCCCGAGCGCGTTGGCGATCTGGAAGCGGTGGCGCGCCGGCGCGCGAAACCCCTGCCCGTCGTGAACGCGTTCGATCTGCCGCAAGCGTTGACCCAGCCGCTGCGCGCAGCATCCGGCACACCGGATCGCGATAGCGAGGCCGCGCTCTTCTACACTTCGGGAACGACGGGCCGGCCCAAGGGCTGCATCATCTCGAACTTCTACTTCCTCAACGTCGCCAACGAGTATGCGCAGATCGGCGGCGTGGTCGCGCTGAAGCGCGGCCAGGATCGCATCCTCAATCCGCTGCCGACTTTCCATCAGAATTGCGGCGTCGTGACGTTCACGGCCGCGGTCTTGACGCACAACTGCCTCATCACCGCCGACCGCTTCCATGCGCGGAGCTGGTGGAAAGATGTCGCTGCGAGCGGCGCCACGGCCATCCATTATCTCGGCATCATGGTGCCGGCGCTGCTGAACCAGCCC
>SBBV01000219.1 GCA_005240015.1 Candidatus Odyssella thessalonicensis
CGCACATAGGCAAAAGAACAATCGTTAATCGCACTGTCGATCGGAGGTTCCCGCAATGCGGAGGAGCAAGCCATTTTACCTGACCGGTGCGCTGCTGCTGGGCGCGCTGGCGCTGGCCGGCTGCGAGAGCAGCGGCAGCACGCGCGCCTACACCGGGACGGTCAACAATCCCGGCGGCCCCAAGGCCACCGAGACCTATCGCCCGGCGGGGACCCGCGGCGACTTCGCGCAGGGGAGCCCATCGGGCCAGCGCGCCGCGACCGTCGAGGTCAACCGCTTCGCCTGGCGCGCCTCGCTCGACACCATCGCGTTCATGCCGCTCGCCTCGTCGGACCCCTATGGCGGCGCCATCGCCACCGACTGGTACATCGCGCGCGCCAATCCCAACGAGCGCCTGCGCGTCAACATCCTGGTCGGCGGCCCCGACCTCCGCGGCGATACGGTGCGCGTCACCGTCTTCCGCCAAGAGAGGAAAGGCGGCCGCGGCGACTGGGCCAATGTGGCCGTCGATCCCAGCGTGGCACTAAACCTCGAGAACGTCATTCTGCAGCGCGCCCGCGAGCTCCGCCAGCGCGCCGGCGGCTGATGTAAGTTCAGAGGAGGCGCAGAGACGCAGAGCAGTCCTTGATCGGCGCGCTCTGCGCGCCGAAATATTCCTTGTCTGCGTGTCTGCGTCTCCTGTTCGTTTCCCATCCAACATCCGATCCGCACGAACCAGCGCAACGATGGCCGCCCGCTACAATTTTCGTGAAACCGAGGCCAAGTGGCAGCGCATCTGGGAGGAAGCCAAAGCCTTCCAGGTGCGCGAGGACCCGAAGCGGCCGAAATATTACGTGTTGGAGATGTTCCCCTACCCGTCGGGACGCATCCACATGGGCCACGTGCGCAACTACACGCTCGGGGACCTGCTCGCGCGTTACAAGATGGCGAAGGGCTTCAACGTGCTGCATCCGATGGGCTGGGACGCCTTCGGCATGCCGGCCGAGAACGCGGCCATCCAGGCCGGCATCCATCCGACCAAGTGGACCTACGAGAACATCGACACGATGAAGGCCCAGCTCAAGGTGATGGGCCTCTCCTACGACTGGTCGCGCGAGCTCGCCACCTGCGATCCCGGCTACTACAAGCACGAGCAGAAGATGTTCTTGGACTTCCTTGCGAAGGGATTGGCCTATCGCAAGGAAGGCTGGGTGAACTGGGATCCGGTCGATCAGACCGTGCTCGCCAACGAGCAGGTGATCGATGGCCGCGGCTGGCGCTCGGGCGCCGTGGTCGAGCGCCGCAAGCTCTCGCAGTGGTTCCTGCGCATCACGCACTACGCCGAGGATCTGCTGCAGGCGATCGAGACGCTCGACAAATGGCCCGAGCGCGTGCGCCTGATGCAGCAGAACTGGATCGGCCGCAGCGAAGGCGCCTACATCCAGTTCGACGTCGTCGGCCAGAAGGATCAGCGCATCGAGGTCTTCACGACCCGGCCCGACACCATCTTCGGCATGTCGTTCCTGGCGCTCTCGCCCAATCATCCGCTGACCGACGAGCTCGCCAAGCGCAACCCGAAGCTCGCCGAGTTCGTCGCCGACTGCAATCGCATCGGCACCAGCGAGGCCGAGCTCGAGACGGCGGAGAAGATCGGCTTCGACACCGGCCTCAGCGTCGCGCACCCGTTCATCCCAGGCAAGACGCACCCGGTCTGGGTCGCGAACTTCGTGCTGATGGAGTACGGCACCGGGGCCATCTTCGGCTGCCCCGGCCACGACCAGCGCGACCTCGAGTTCGCGCGGAAATACGGTTTGCCGGTCATCCCGGTGATCTGCCCGCCCGACGCCGACCCCAAGACCTTCGCGATCGAGGATGAGGCCTTCACCGGCGAAGGCTTCGCGATCAACTCGGACTTCCTCGACGGGCTCGGCGTCGCCGAGGCCAAGCGCGCGGCGATCGCGCGCATCGAGAGCGACAAGCGCGGCAAGGGCGCCGTGCAGTATCGCCTGCGCGATTGGGGCGTCTCGCGCCAGCGCTACTGGGGCTGCCCGGTGCCGGTGATCCACTGCGAGGCGTGCGGCATCGTGCCGGTGCCGGAGAAGGATTTGCCGGTGCGGCTGCCCGAGGACGCCACCTTCGACAAGCCGGGCAACCCGCTCGATCATCACCCGACCTGGAAGCACGTCGACTGCCCCAAATGCGGGAAGAAGGCGCGGCGCGACACCGACACGTTCGACACGTTCTTCGAGTCGTCGTGGTACTTCGCGCGCTTCGCCTCGCCCCATTCGAAGCAGGCGTTCGACCGCAAGGCGGTCGACTACTGGCTGCCGGTCGACCAGTACATCGGCGGCATCGAGCACGCGATCCTGCATCTGCTCTATTCGCGCTTCTTCATGCGCGCGTTGACCGATTGCGGCTATCTCAAGCTGGCCGAGCCTTTCGCGGCGCTGCAGACCCAGGGCATGGTCGTGCACGAGACCTATCGCGCACCCGACGGCTCGTGGCTCATGCCGTCCGAGATCGCGAAGACCGGCGACGGCGCCGCACGCCGTCTCAGTGACGGCGTGCCGGTCGAGATCGGCCGCATCGAGAAGATGAGCAAGTCGAAGAAGAACGTCGTCGACCCCGAGAACATCATCGAGAATTACGGCGCGGACACGGCGCGCCTGTTCATGCTCTCGGACTCGCCGCCCGACCGCGATCTCGAATGGACCGACGCCGGCGTCGAGGGCGCGTGGCGGTATCTGAACCGCCTCTACCGCATGGTCGCGGAGCCGCCGCTGCCGCTGCCGCCCAAGGGTGCGCCGATGCCCAACGATTTCGGGCCGAGGGCGCTCGCGGCGAGGAAGGCCACGCATCGCACGATCGTGGGCGTCGGCGACGACATCGAGCGCTTCCATTTCAACAAGGCGGTGGCGCGCATCCGGGAGCTCACCAACGCGCTCGACGAGCTCAAGGAGGGCGGCCGCGAGCCCGGCGCCGCCTGGGCCTATCGCGAAGGCATCGAGACGGCCGTGCGCCTCATCGGCACGATGGCGCCGCACCTGGCCGAAGAGCTCTGGGAGATGCTAGGGCACAAAGAAACGCTGGCGAAGACCGCGTGGCCCGAGGCCGATCGCGCGCTCACGGTCGAGGACACGGTCAAGGTCGCGGTGCAGGTCAACGGCAAGCTGCGCGGCACCGTGGAGCTGGCGCGCGGTGCCGCCAAGGACGAGGCCGAGAAGGCGGCGTTGGCCCTCCCCAACGTCACCGCCGCGATGAACGGCAAGGCGCCGAAGCGCGTCATCGTCGTGCCCGACCGCATCGTCAACGTCGTGGTCTAGGCGTCCGCCCTGCGCGGAGGCCGTATTCGCCACGAAGACACGAAGCCACGAAGGATGACGCCTTCCGGTCCGAAGGGCCGGCAACAATTCGCTTCGTGTCTTCGTGTCTTCATGGCAGATTTCGCGTATCCCGCGCGGTCGCGAGTGCACCGCCCGAGGACCGGGGGGCTCGATCGTGTCTCGCCTGCACATCGCTTCGCTCGTCGTTTTCGCTGCGGCCGCGCTGCTGCTGAGCGGCTGCGGCTATCGCCCCGTCTATGGTGAGCGGAGCGCCGCCACCACCGGCGACGGCGGGCGCGCCAACCTCGCCTCGGTGAAGATCCTCGGCATCGCCGACCAGCGCGGCCAGCTGCTGCGCAATCTGCTGCTCGATCGCATGAATCCGCGCGGCGAGCCGGGCACGCCGCGCTACATCCTCGCGGTGACCACCAGCGAGACCACGCGCATTACCGACAGCCGCCCCGACGGCACCGCGACGCGCGCCGACATCATCGTCTTGGCCCGCTACAATCTGCGCGACGCCACCTCCGACCTCCTCGTCTTTGCCGACCGCACCGAGGCGGTGGCGACGTTCAATCTCTTGACCGCGCGCTTCGCCTCGGTCGCCTCCGAGGACGAGGCGCGCCGGCGCGCGGTCGAGAATCTCGCCGACCAAATCGCGATGCAGGTGGCGCTGTTCCTCAATCGCCGCCACGCCCCGGCGCGGGCCGACAAGGCGCAATAGCGATCTGCGGCTCGGTTGTTGAAACAGGGCAATTTTCACCGCGCAGACACGAAGGCCACGAAGGATGTTTTCAGCGCGCCAAGGGCGCGTAATTCATTCTCCTTCGTGACCTTCGTGTCTTCGTGGCTGGACTCCCTACTCCGGCCCCCTGTGAGCTTTTCTTGGTTGACCTGAGATGAAGCGCGACAAGGCTTCGGAGTTCGAAGCCTTCTTGAAGAAGCCCGATCCGGCGGTCCGGCTCGTCCTGTTGCACGGCAGCGACGACGGCCTGGTGCGTGAGCGCGCCGATGCGCTGGCGAAGAGCGCGCAG
>SBBV01000444.1 GCA_005240015.1 Candidatus Odyssella thessalonicensis
CGCCGCTCGCGCACCAGCTGCTGGTCGAGACCTTCGGCGTCGACCCGGTCGTGGCCGAAGCCCTGGTCGAAGAGGACACGCGCCCGCGCAGCCTCGTCATCGGCGGCGACGAGATGCTGATCCTGCGCGGCGTCAATCTCACGCCCGGCGCCGAGCCCGAGGACATGATCTCGGTGCGCATGCTCATCAACGAGAAGCGCATCATCACGCTGACGCGGCGCGAGCTGCGCTCGATCGCCGAGCTCAAGAGGGCCATCGACGGCGGCGAAGGGCCCTCGACCGCGGGCGAGTTCATGTCGATGCTGATCGAGAAGCTCGTCGACCGCACCGGCCCGGTGCTGGCGCAGCTCGAGGACGCGATCGACGAGGAGGAGGACGACCTCGTCGAGGGCAAGCTCAGCCGCGTGGAGTCGACGCTTGTCGGCGTGCGCGGGCGCATCATCAAGCTGCGCCGCTATCTGGCGCCGCAGCGCGAAGCGCTCGTGCGGCTCATGGCCGAGAAGCTGCCCTGGGTTTCGGTCGAGGATCGCCAGCGCCTGAGCGAATCGGCGAACAATCTCACGCGCAACATCGAAGACCTCGACGAATTCCGCGAGCGCGCGCAGGTGATCCAGGAAGAGATCGGCCTTTACTATAACCGGCGCCTCACCCGCAGCACCTTCGTCATCACGCTGGCGGCGAGCGTGCTCGTGCCGCTCAACCTCGTTGCGGGCCTGTTCGGCATGAATGTTGGGGGTATCCCGGGAAAAGAGAGCCCCTACGCCTTCTGGGTGATCTCGGCGCTCTTTATCGGGCTTGGCCTGTTCGTCTATTTGTGGGGCCGGCGCCGCATCGACTGAGGGCGGGCGCCGCCCAAGCCGAAACGAGGGGGACCATGCCGGTCACGATCTGGCACAATCCGCGCTGCGCGACGTCGCGGCGTGTGCTGCAGATGATCCGCAACAAGGGCATCGAGCCGCACGTGGTCGAATATCTGAAGACTCCGCCCTCGGTGAAGGAGATCAAGGCCGTTCTGGCCAAGCTCAAGATGACCCCGCGCGATCTTCTGCGGAGAAAGGAGCCCGCCTACAAGAAGGAGGGGCTCGACGACGAGGCGGTCTCCGAAGCGGCGGTCATCCGCGCGATGACCGACAACCCGATCCTGATCGAGCGCCCGGTCGTGCTCGCCGGCCGCCGCGCCGTCCTCGCGCGCCCGCCCGAGCGCGTGTTCGAGGTGATCTAGGCCGCGCGCGCCATGCCCTCGCCGGCGCGCTTTTCATCGGCGACGGCCAACTCGGCGACGCTGGCCTGGAGCCCGTCCGCAATCCGCTGCGCTTCGTTCTCGCCCTTGCCGCGCTTGGCCAATTCCTCGGGCGAGTGCGGGCGGCCGAACGTAATGTCGATTTTGGCCCGGCGCGGGAAGCGGCGCTCGCGCGGCATCGCCGCGAACGTTCCGCGGATCAATGCCGGTACCGCCGGCACGCCGGTTTCATGCAGCAGCACTCCGATCCCGGCGCGGAAGGTCTGCAATTCTCCGGTCGGCGAACGCCATTCCTCCGGGAACCAGATGAGGACATTGCCGCGCTTCACCACCTCGACACCGAGAGCGATGCTTGCGCTCGGCCGGCGTTCATCGACCGGGAAGATGTGCGCCGCGCGGCTGAGCACCCGGCGTACCGGCCCGTCGAAGAGCCGGCTGGCGATGCCGCCCCAATAGGTCCGGCGCAGCAGCGTCGACGGCAGTGCGGCGGCGACGGCGAGGGGATCGAGGTCGCTCACGTGGTTCGGCGTTATCACGAAAGCTCCTTCTGGGAGCTGGCTCAAGCCGCGCGCTTTGAGCCCGAACAGCCTTCGCATGACGGCGCGGTTGACCGCCAGCATGGCGTCGCCGAGAAGGGCGAGGGGCCGCGGGCGTGGTACGAGCCAGCCGAGGTCGTGCGGTTCGAGCGCCGCCTTGCCCGGCTCGGCCTCCGCCGGCGCCTGCGTCGACGCGGCTTCGAGCAATTCGCGCACGCTGGCCGCGCCGGTCACGGCCTCTTCGGCGATACCGGTCTTGAGGCGCGCCTCGAGTTCGAGCACCAAGGCCATGGCCTCGAGCGAATCGATACCGAGATCGAGCTGGGGATTGGCGTCGAGCGAGAGCGGCCTGCCCGAATAGCGGTGCG
Source organism: Candidatus Odyssella thessalonicensis (assembly GCA_005240015.1). Classification (GTDB taxonomy): domain Bacteria; phylum Pseudomonadota; class Alphaproteobacteria; order Bin65; family Bin65; genus SBBV01. The sequence continues at coordinate 2,145 of SBBV01000444.1, forward strand.
TAAGCACTTCCCAGATCTCGCGCGCCGGCGAGCTCGCGAGCAACGCGCGGTCTTCGGCCGAGACTTCCGCCGAAGCCGGCGGCGCCTCGCCGCGCGAGGCCTTTTCGTAGAGATCGGGCAGCAGGAAGCGCCGATACTTGCCGAGTCGGGTGCGCGGCAGCGGCGCGCGCGCCAGCGCGAATCCCGCCAGATGCTGATATGCGGGCAGGCTGCGCCCGGCGTCGGCGACCGCAGCGCGGATCGCGTCTTCGATCTTGCCGCCGCCATCGGCGCGGGTGGCTTTTGGCAATACGAGCGCCACCAGCGTACCCTCCCGCTCGAGCACGGCAATCTCGCGGATCAGCTCGCTTGCACCGTAGACCCGCTCGAGATCCTCGGGGAACACCTTCTTGCCGCCGCCGAGGACGATGACTTCCTTGGTTCGACCGGTGACATAGAGATAGCCGGCACGATCGCGATAGCCGAGATCGCCCGTGCGGAACCAGCCGTCCGACGTAAAAGACGTACGGTTGGCCTCGTCGTTGTTGCGGTACTCCTCGAGAACGTTGGGGCCGCGCAATTGGATCTCGCCCATGCCGGCGGAATCCGGCTCGGCGATGCGGAGCTCGCCGCAGAGCGGCAGGCCTTCGCTGCCGATGCGCTTCGCGTCGGGCCGGTTGGCCGTGAAGACCGAGGCGGTCTCGGCGAGCCCGTATCCGGAGTAGACTTCCCAGCCGAGCGCCTCGAGGCGCCAGATCGTCGCCGCTTCGAGCTTGGCGCCGCCCGAGATCATCAGCCGCAAGTCCGGGCCGACTCGCTTGCGCAACCGCGCGAACAGCGCGCGGCCGATCGGCCAACGGACAAGGCGCAGCGCCGCGCGCGATACAGCTAACAAGCCCGCCAGCGGCAGCCGAACGAGCGCGCCGCGGGCCGCGGCCTGCGCCTCGATTCCGGCGAGCAGCGCCGTATAGAGTCGCGGCACGCCGACGACGATCGTGACGCGGGCGGCCTTCAGCGCCTGCCGGATCGGCCGGGCCGTGACGGCTTCGGGCAGCACGATGGCGGCACCCGCCGCCAGCCCCGTGACAAGCCCGACCACGAGCGGGTAGGCATGGTGGAGGGGAAGCGGCAGCAGGACCCGGTCGCCGGGCCCGACCAGGCCGAGTGCGCTGAGCGCATGGACATTCGCAGCAACGTGCCGCGAGGTCAGCAGGAAGCTCTTGGGAGCGCCCGTCGTCCCCGACGTGAACAGCAGCATTGCCGGCGCGTCGCTGGACAGCGCAGGGAAGTGCGCTTCGTCGCCGGCACCGGCAACCAGCGATTTCCATGATTTGAGACCGGCGGCATCCTCCGTCCGGTCGAGCGCGAAGCATTGAACCTCGCGGCCAAGACCGTGCTTGCGCAGATCGGCGTGGTGCGTGCGTGTCGTGAACAGGTGCCGGCATTCGGCCTCGCCGATCGCGGCTGCAACCTCTTTGGCGGGTGAAAGATCGTCGATTGCCACCGCCACGCCGCCGGCCACGCCGATCGCCAGGCGCGCGATCACCCATTCCGCACTGTTGGGACCCCAGATCGCCGCTGCGTCGCCGGCGCGGAAGCCCTGGTCCAATAGTCCGGCGGCGAGCCTTCGCGCGGCGCGGGCCAGTTCCACGGCCGACCGGCGTTCGAGCTTCCCTTTTTGCACAGAAATTATCGCGTCGCGGTCGCCTTCAGCGGCGAGCGCCTCGACCAGGTCACGCAGTGTCGAATCCGGCTTCATGGCGGCGACATGCGGCGGCCCTGGCGGCGCGGCCCATCACGCCGATGGGCCCTCGGCGTGGAACAGGTCGGGCTGGGGATGCGGCGGCACCTTCATGCCCTGGCGATGCACGAGCGTGGTGCCGGTTTCCTCGCCGCCGCGATCGACCATCACCGGCGCGCACTGCGCGATCGAGCGGTAGATCGCCTCGACGACGCGGATGTCGGCGACGCCTTCGGCGCCGTCGGGGAACGGGGCGCGGTCCTTCTTGATCGCGTCGGAGAATTCGAGCAGCAGCGGCGCGAACTGATCGCGGTTGCCGAAGCGGCGCTTGGCCGGCTTGGCGTTGCCCGGCTCTTCGATGACGAGCCGCTTTTCGCCCGTCATCTCGAACGCCTGCTCGACCTTGAGCGACCCCTTGGTGCCCCACACCTGGAACTGCGAGGCGTCGAACATGCCGAGGCTGCACACGAAGTGCGCGAGGCGCTCGTGCGGGAACCGCATCGTGACCGCCGTCATCTCCTCGACTTCGCTGAAGCGGGGATCGGCCGGGCGCGCGGCCTCGGCGTAGACCGAGATCGGCTCGGCGCCGAAGATCTGGCGCCCGGCATTGATGCAGTAGATGCCGAGATCGAAGACCGGGCCGCCGCCAAGCTCGCGCTTGGTGCGGATGTTGCCTTCCTTCACCTGCATCGAGAATTGCGCCGCCAGGTAGCGCGGCGGCCCGATGCGCTCGGACCGGATCGCTTCGATCGCGGCGAGATTCGCCGGCTCGAAGTGCAGGCGGTAGGCGATCATGATCTTGGCGCCGCCGCGCGCGGCCGCGGCCATGACCGCTTCGGCGTCGGCGACCGACGTCGTGAACGGCTTGTCGCACAGCACATGGATGCCGCGCTCGGCGGCGCGGATCGCGAAATCCTTGTGCATGGTGTTGGGCAAGCCGATATAGACCGCGTCGATCGCGCCCGAGCCCAGCAGCTCGTCGTAGCGGTCATAGGTCCAGCGCGCGTCGACGCCGTATTTGGCGCCGAGCTCGTTGAGCTTCTCGCGCTCGCCCGAGACGAGCGCGGTGAGTACGCTGTTTTTTCGTGCGGCCGCGAAGGCCGGCAGCATCGCGACCTGGCTGATGTAGCCTAGTCCGACGACGGCGTAGCGGATCTTTCCCTTCCGCTTCATGAGCCGGCCAAGGTTTGAGCGGCCTCCGCGTCAGAAGCCCTGATGGGGCGCGAAGAAGCAGCGCATCTTCGCCGAGGTGCGGCAGATCCAATAGTGCTCGTCTTCCGAGCGCTGAGCCTCTTTGTAGGGAACGGTCACGCCGTGCGAGGGCACGCTGTAGCCTTCGCGCTCCTGCTTCACCTCGTTCGCTTCGAGCTTGAAGCAGTCGTCTTTGCCGCAGCAATGGTCGCCGTTCGAATTGCGGTATCCGCCCTTGTTGATCCAGTCGTAGTCGCCATGGGCGGCGGCGGGCGCGGCGGAGGCCAGCGCGAGGCCGAGGGCAAGGACAAGGGGGCGTAGCATCACCAACTCTTTCCTCGTCGTGGTAAATGATCGCGGGGTCCGCTGGGGAAACGCGGCATGCCGTCGGGCGGTTCCTCAACTTTCTGCGAGCCGATTTCGCGCATTTCGGGAATGCGCGGCGCGCGAGGGAACTTTGCCGGACGGCTCGGAATCGATGCGCCGCCCGCTCGAAATACGGCATTTTTCGCGTGCCGGACGCGCTTTCCGGCATTGCGCGGCACGGGGCGATCACGCCCGCACACGGCAAGTTGACAAACGAGTTGTCGCAATGACAACAGCCTGCCGCGTTTCCCGGTGACGATTCGCCGCGTATGGGAGAGCGAGCAAGCGATGGCGCGTAGCCATGACCGAAGCGAAGCGGGCGCGGCGCTGACGGCGGTGATCCTCGAAGTGTTTCACGCCGGCTTCAAGCTGCGCGCGCTCGGGCGGCGCACCGGCTTCGTGAGCGAACGCGGCGGCGTCTGGGGCTTGCTGCGCTCGCTGAAGAATGGCGGCCCGCAGACAGTGCCGGCGCTGGCGCGCGCGCGGCCGGTGGCGCGGCAGCACATCCAAAAGCTTGCCGATTCCATGGCCACGGACGGCCTCGTCGCGTTCAAACCCAATCCCGCGCACCGGCGCTCGCAGCTTGTGGTGATCACGCCGGCAGGCGAGCGGCACTACGAGGCGCTCGCGAAGCGGCTCGCGCGTATGAGCGCCGCGCTCGCAGCCGACATGGACACGCGCAAGATCGCCGCCA
>SBBV01000582.1 GCA_005240015.1 Candidatus Odyssella thessalonicensis
GATGAAGGCGAAGAATTACGGCCGCGTCGTCATCACCACCTCCGCCGCGGGCCTCTACGGCAATTTCGGCCAGACCAACTACGCGGCCGCCAAGGCCGGCCTCGTCGGCTTCATGCTGGCGTTGAAAGAGGAGGGGGCCAAGCACAACGTGCTCGTCAATGCGATCGCACCGGTGGCGTTCACGCGCATGCTCGCGACCATCGTCGCGCAAACGCTCGAGCAGCGGCTCCGCCCGGAAGTCGCGACCGCGGGGGTGCTCTACCTCGCGAGCGAGGCCTGCAGGGCGACCGGCTGCGTGCTCGAGGCCGGCGACAATCACTTCGCGCTCGCGCGCCTGGTAAAGAGCCGCGGCGTCACGCTTTCCGCCGCCGACGCCGTCACCCCCGAAGCCGTCGCCGCGCACTGGGCCCAGATCGCCGATCTTTCCGGCGCCCAGCCGCACCCCAACGCCCATTCCGCCGTCGGCGCCTCGTTCCAAGTCGACGCCTGAAAGGGAAGAAAAAAGTTTACAGGAGCCGGGGAGCCGGGGAGGAAGAGGGAGAAGAAGAATAGCGCGCCTTCGGCGCGCAAAATCATACTGCTCCCGCACTTCTCCCCGGCTCCCCGGCTCCTGTAATCTTTCCCTTCGTCGAAATCGGTAACGCCGAAGAACCAGAGGACGGAATGCCCGGGATTATCGCTTACGGCGGCTACGTGCCGCGGCTGCGCCTGCAGCGGAAATCGATGGTCGAGGCCAATGCCTGGTTCAATCCGGGCCTCGCCGCCTACGCCAAGGGCGAGCGCGCGATCTGCAATTGGGACGAGGACGCCGTCACCATGGCCGTCGCCGCCGCGCGCGACTGTCTCGGAGCCCAGACGCCGAAGCTCGACGCGGTCTACTTCGCCTCGACGACGTCCCCGTTCCAGGACCGGCAATGCGCGACCTTGCTGGCGACGGCGCTCGATCTGCCCGAGGGGATCGAGACACTCGATCTCACCACCTCGCAGCGCGCGGCCACGAGCGCGCTCATCGCCGGCTTGAACCGCGGCGGCAGCGTGCTGCTCGCCGCCGCCGAGCACCGGCGCACGAAAGCGGCCTCGGCGCTCGAGCTGCTCTACGGCGACGGCGCCGCCGCGCTGCTGCTCGGGCCCGGTGACGGGGCGGCTCCGCCGATCGCGAAGCTCGTCGCCGCGCATTCGCTCAGCGACGATTTCGTCGACCACTATCGCGGCGAAACCGAGAGCTTCGATTACATGTGGGAGGAGCGCTGGATCCGCGACGAAGGCTACATGAAGCTGGTGCCCAGGGCGCTGATGGGCCTCGCCGAGAAGGCGAAGGTGAAAGGCGCCGACATCGCGCACTTTATCCTGCCGTGTCTCTATCGCGGCGTGCCCGAGGGCATCGCAAAGCGCTTGGGCATCCCCGACGCGGCCGTACGCGACAATCTCCAGGCGGGCTTGGGCAACACCGGCGCCGCGCATGCGCTCGTGATGCTCGTCCACACGCTGCAGCACGCGAAACCGGGCGAGAAGATCCTCGTCGTCGGCTTCGGCCAGGGCTGCGACGCGCTCCTGTTCGAGACCACGCCGGCGCTGGCGCAGCTGGCGCCGCGCGACGGCATCGCGGGTGCGCTGAAGCGCGGCCGCGCCGAGACCAACTACAACCGCTTCCTCGCGTTCAACAGCCTCGTCGTGCAGGACGGCGGCATGCGCTCGGAGATCGACCGGCAGACCCAGCTCTCGATGCTCTACCGCAACCGCGACATGCTGACGGCGCTCGCGGGCGGGCGCTGCACCAAGTGCGGCACGCGCCAGTTTCCGAAATCGCACATCTGCGTCAATCCCAATTGCGGCGCGCTCGACACGCAGGAGGACGCGCCGTTCGCCAACACCGGCGCCAGCATCGTCACCTGGTCGGCCGACTGGCTCACCTACACGCCCGACCCGCCCGCGCATTACGGCATGGTGCAGTTCGACGGCGGCGGCCGCATGATGGCCGACTTCACCGACGTCGACCCCGGCAGCTTCGACGTCGGCACCAAGATGCGCATGGTGTTCCGCGTGCGCGAATACGACAAGGCGCGGGGGTTCCGGAAATACTTCTGGAAGGCGACGCCGGCAGGAAAAGGATGACGGGCGCGACACGTTGGGGCGGGTCCTCGACCCGCCCGCCGGACTCTCCACGCGACGTGCGTCGACGCTTGACGTGCGGCGACGCCTACGGGCGGGTCGGAGACCCGCCCCTAGGGTGAATTGGCGGGTGGGGCATGGCGGACGGCAAACCTTCGCGGAACTTCGTGATCCGGCGCGCAGCGCTCGCCGATGCCGAGGCCGTGTCGTCGCTCAACGCCGAGGTGCAGGCGCTGCACGCCGGGGCGCTGCCGTTCCGCTTCAAGCCGCCGGGCCCGACGACGTTTCCGCCGGCGGAGGCGGCTGCGCTCATCGGCAAGCCCGAGACCATCATGTTCGTGGCCGAAATGGACGGGGCGCCGGTCGGCTATGTCTATGCCGAGCACATGCAGCGGCCCGAGACGCCGTTCACCTATGCGCACGAGCTGATCTACATCCACCACATCAGCGTCAGGGCGAAGTTCCGCGAGAAGGACATCGGCGAAGCGCTGCTCGACGCGGTGCGCGCCGCCGCGGCCGAGCTCAAGATCGAGCTGATCACGCTCGACGTCTGGTCGTTCAACACCCAGGCGCACGCCTTCTTCCGCCGCCACGGGTTCACGATCTACAACGAGCGGCTCTGGAATCGCCCGCCGTAGAGCGGTATTCGACCAGGTTGAAGCTAAAGGGTTTGTCATCCCGGGTGCTGCGCAGCACGCGCTCTTTCTTGCGCGTGGTGCGCTTCCGCCAAAGGCGGTGCTAACCCGGGACCCTCGAGGCGCCGACGCCGCGCGGCATCCACGCTGTACGTGGGTCCCGGGTCTGCGTCGCTCGGCCCGAGGGGCCGAGCTTACTGCCGAACGACGGCAAGTGCCGTCGTTCGGCCTGAAGCACGCCACTTGGCGTGCGACTAGCACCATGCCGCTGAAGGAGCGGCATGCTGCGGCGCGCCCGGGACGACCAGTACTGACTACACTTGATCGGAGTCCGCCCCCAGTTGTTTAGGGGCGTGGTCACTGTGACCCGGCCTGGCGGCGGTTCTCTTCGGCGATCTCGGCGTAGGAAATGCTTTTGCCGCGCGGCCGGCGGCATCCTCGTGCTGCTCGTCGCCGTCATGGTCGCGCTCGGCAGCCTCGCCAGCATCGGCCGGCCGCGCGGCAAAAGCATTTCCTACGCCGAGATCGCCGAAGAGAACCGCCGCCAGGCCGGGTCACAGTGACCACGCCCCTAAACAAC
>SBBV01000311.1 GCA_005240015.1 Candidatus Odyssella thessalonicensis
CCCCTACGCCTCGGATGCCAAGTCTGTCTGTTCGAAATAGTGCGCGGGCGCCGGACTTGGGCGCCGAGCCTTTTACCGCGCTTTAACGCTGTCTTCAGCGCCTATTAAGCCGCTTGGCGTTTGATTCGTCCCACGAACGTCCCCCGCTGGCCCGAGCCGTTCCACGGCTTGGCGAGGAGGCGAGAATGGGAGAGCTTCACGGAACGCAGGCGATCGGCTTTCTGATCGCGGCCTGCATCGGTCTCGGCATTGCCGGGTACACCAAGCACGCGCGGGCGCACGACCCCTACACGAAATGGGAGCGGCCCGACACCGGCGGCTCGTGCTGCAGCAACCAGGATTGCCGCCAAGCCTCGGCCCGCTTCAACGGCAATGGCTGGGATGTCCTGCTCGAAGGACGCTGGGTGGAGGTTCCGCCCGGCCGCGTCCTGGATCCGACGAAATACGAGAATCCCGACGGCATGCACCACGTCTGCGTGGGACCGCAGCAGCACATCTACTGCTTCATGCCGGGCGAGGCGAAGTATTAGAGCGCGTTCCGATCGGATGAGCTCGGCGAAGCAGGCGTAGGGCCCCACTTCGGCGTCGACCTCGCTGTCGGGCCGCGTCAGCGGCGCGATCGCGAGATTTGGCCCCCGAGCTCGCTCCAGCTGTGCGTCTTGCCTTCGTAGATCGCGCAAAGCTGCGCCTCGCTCAGTCCTGCCACGGCGGCCGAGCCGTGCACCGCGAAGACGACGGGCGTCATCGCGATGCGGTGCACGGCCATGCCGCGGCGCGTGATCTCGTCCACTTGCAAGCCGTGGCTCGCCATCGCGATGTCGATCTTTTCAGCGGCGAGCGCCTCGAAGCGCGCCTTCGTGCCGAGGCCCTTGCCGATCTCGACGGCGGCTCACGCGCCGCCGCCTAGTCGTCGCTGGCGCCGCTTGCGGCCGGGAGCGCGCGCGTCCGTGCCGCATCGGACCATTGCACGAAGAAATCGCGCAGGCAGCTTCCGAGCATGTAGGTCAAACCGAGGAACGCCACGATCGGCCCGAGCATGAATTCGGGCGTGCCGTTGACGAACGCGACGACGATGCCGGCGCCCAGGAAGGCCCACATCGCGACTTCGAGGAAGAAGGTGCGGCCCAGGCCCTTCGGCAGATAGATGTCGCCGACGCTCCACTTGGTCGTGCGCGCGGTGTCGCGCTTGGGCGTGCGCACGAAATCGCTCTTGCGGCCGAGCAGGCCGGAGAGCGCCGCGAGCCCGTTATGCACGACGAGGCCCGTCGAGACGATGACGAAGCCGTTCCAGAGCAGGAAGAAGCGCAACGCGCCGCCGAGACTGCGGAGCTGCATGCGCTGCGGGGCGGCGTAGACGGCGACGAGCGCGCCCATCGTCAGCGCGAACAGCAGCACTGGCAGCACCCACGCGGTCTCGACCTCGACGCGCGTGAGCGCCGCCATCGGTACGGTGAGGACGAGCAAGGTGAGGAAGGCAAGATAGAAGCTCGTCTCGAGCAGGTGCTCGCAAGCCTGGATCTTCACCTTCCAGCCGACCGGCGCCTTCAAGACACGCGGCAGCAGCCGCGCCGCGCATTGGGCGCCGCCCTTGATCCAGCGATATTGCTGCGAGCGGAACGCGCGCACATTGTCGGGGAGATCGCCGGTGGCGGCGGGGAAGTCGAGATAGAGGAAGCGCCAGCCCCTGAGCTGTGCGCGGTAGGAGAGGTCGAGGTCCTCGGTCAGCGTGTCCCCGCTCCAATTGCCGGCGTCGCGGATCGTCGACGCGCGCCAGACGCCGGCGGTGCCGTTGAAGTTGAAGAAGCAGTTCTGCTCGGCGCGGCCCACCTGCTCGACGGTGAGATGCGTGTCGAGCATCAGGCTCTGCACGCGCGTCAGCATCGAATCGCCGCGGTTAGCGTGGCCCCAGCGCGTCTGCACCATGCCGATCTTGGGATCGGCGAAGTGCGGCACGGTGAGCTGCAGGAAGTCGGGCTCGGGCAGGAAGTCGGCGTCGAAGATCGCGATGAGCTCGCCCTTGGCGAGCGCGAGGCCGTGGCGCAGCGCGCCGGCCTTGAAGTCGGTGCGGTCGCTGCGGCGCAGGTGATGGATGTTGATCCCTCGCGCGCGGTGGTGGGCGATGCGCGCGGCGGCGAGCGCCACGGTCTCGTCGGTGGAGTCGTCGAGCACCTGGATCTCGAGGCGGTCGCGCGGATAGTCGAGTGCCGCCACGCGGTCGATGAGCCGCTCGATCACGTGGCGCTCGTTGTAGACCGGGAGCTGGATCGTGACGTGCGGCAGCGCGCCCGCGTCGGGCGGGGCGTGCACGAGCTTGGGCCCGGGCGCGAATTTCGCGCGACGCAGATAGCTGCGCGCCAGCGTGAGCTGGAGCACGACATGCGCGATCAGGAGCCAGCACAGGACCGACTGCAACGCGGCCAGTGCCGAAAACAGGATACTCATCAGGGCGCCCCCGCCTCGCCGCAATTCCCCATCTTTTGGCTGTGCAATTTGCCCCAATAGCGTTTCGGTTTGAAAGCCCGCTCAGAGACCGGCGGAACGGTCGGAAGGCGGACATGCGTCCGCGCGGGCGCGGCACGGCGCACCGGCCAACGAGGATGCCGACGTGCTTCTCCCCGCGCTGGTGCCGCAAGGTTCCTAGCCGCCGCGAGCCGGCGGCATTCCGCTTTTCATCGCTCGCG
>SBBV01000372.1 GCA_005240015.1 Candidatus Odyssella thessalonicensis
GGCCCGCCCAGCTCCGTCTCGATGGTGGCGCGCGCCACGGCGCTCTCGAACGGCGGCAGCTGATCGCGCAGGCCCGCCAAGTCGTTGGCGATCTCCTCGCCCATGAGGTCCGGTCGCGTCGAGAGCATCTGGCCGAGCTTGATGAAGCTCGGGCCGAGCGATTCCAGCGCCTGGGCGAGCCGCTGGCCCGGCCGGCCGGGAAGATCGCGCTTCCACAGCGCCTTGGCGATGCGCACGAGAACGGGCGCAATGCCCGCGCGCTCGATCGGGAACAGCGCGTCGTGGCGGGCGAGCGTGCGCGCGATGCGGACCAGGCGCCAGACGTTGCGGAGCGAGCGGTACATGCCGCTCAATCTGCGAGCGTTCCGTGCAGCCACATCACGCCGGCCACCGCGGTCCCCGCCGCCGGGCTGAAATTGCCCTTGAAGCAGTGGCGGCCGGCATAAAGGTCGACGGCGAAGCTGCGGCCCTCGCCCTCGAAGAGGCGCAGCTTCAAGGCGTAGTAGAGCCGCTCGCCGGTCCAGAACCCGCGCCATTCGAGGATCGGCGCCGAGACGCCGTAACGGCTCGTGGCCCCGGGCCCGATCATGATGACGGCGCTCGGCAGCTCCATCGGCGGTGGCGGCGGCACCGGCGGACCGACTTCGGCGGACTTTGCAGCCTCTGCCGGCTTGGCCTCGGCGCCGTTCATCGCCGCGAGCGAGTGGCCGAACGCGGCGAAGCGGATGCGCTGGATCGCACCGGGCCGGTAGTGGTGGCGCCTCACCCCCCAGAGCGGCTCGAAGAAGCGGAAATCGTGGCCCGCGTAGCGCGCCGTCACCTCGCCCTCGATGCCGGTCTCGCGCGGATGCACCTCCTTGATCTCGACGTCGTAGGCGGTGCCGTGCGGCACGAACGGATAGGCGGCGCCGATGCGCGAGGGGCCGATCGTGCGGCCGGTCAGCACCACGAACATGTGGCGGATCTCGCCGGCATCCTCGGAGATGTAGGCGACGTTCTCGGGCCTGACGCCGGCGGGCGGGATGGCGTCGGCCGGCCAGCGCATGGCGCCCCAGCGGTGGCTCGCCCCCTTCATCAGCTCGGGCAAGCGCGCCTTGAGCTCGCGCTCCACTTCGGAATAGACGGCGTTCCAGCGATCGGAGCGGATCATGCGCCTTCTCCTTCCCCCGCGTAGCGGGGGAAGGTCGGGATGGGGGTGAGGACAGGCTCGCACTTCGTCGGAGGAAGCGGCGCGGCGCGGTGCACTTCCGCATTGTTGCGGCTAATCGCCCGGCCCCCCTCCGGCCCGCGCGCCAGGGCGCGCGGTCCACCTCCCCCGCTATTTGCGGGGGAGGGAAGCGCGGTACTTGCGCGATTGTACCTCATATCCGCCAGCCCGAGTGGATGGCGACGATGCCGCCGGACAGGTTGCGCCAGCCGACGCGCTCGAGGCCGGCGGCGCGCATCAGCGCGGCCAAATCCTCCTGGGCTGGGAAGCGGCGGATGCTCTCGACGAGATAGCGATAGGCGTCGCGGTCGCGCGTGACGACCTGCCCGATCCACGGCACGACATCGAACGAGTAGCGGTCGTAGAGCGCGCCCAGCAGCGGGAGGGCGACGCGGCTGAACTCCATGCAGAGAAAGCGCCCGCCGGGCCGCAGGATGCGGCGCATCTCGGCGAGCGCGCGCTCGCGCCGCGTCACATTGCGCAGGCCGAACGCGATGGTGACGGCATCGGCGGCGCCATTAGGGAACGGGAGTGCTTCGGCGTCGGCGGTGACCCAGTCGATTCCGGCCACGATGCCGCGGTTGGCGGCGCGCTCGCGTCCGACCGAAAGCATCTCGGGATTGATGTCGGAGACCGTGATGCGCGCTTCGGGCGCGCGGCGGTGGATGCGGAACGCGATGTCGCCGGTGCCGCCGGCAACATCGACGATGTCCATGCCGTCGGAGGGGCGCAGCTGATCGACCAGCGTGTCCTTCCACAGCCGGTGCAGCCCGCCGCTCATGAGATCGTTCATGAGGTCGTAGCGGCGCGCGACGCGGCTGAAGATGCCGCCGACGAGCCCGGCCTTCTCCTCGGCGCGGACATTGGCGAAACCGAAATCGGCCATGCGCGCTTGCGCGCCGCGCGCTTGCGCGCCCCGGGCATGCCCGGGTCGGGCGCGCCCACCCTCGGCCCCGGCGGGCCCCGGTTCGGTATCGGATGGTCGATCGTTCATGGCGCCGCACGATAGCCGACGCGCCCCCGCCCTGCCAGCGGCGGGGCAGATGCAGGGAGGCGGGGAGGCGGGGAGAAAGATTCACCACCAAGGCACCAAGGCGCCAAGCCACCAAGAAGAACAACAAAGAGATCGTGCGCCAAGTGGCGCGCGAAGAAGCAAGGGAAGTGAAGTAGGAGAGCACAGGATTGTCGTCCCCGCGAAAGCGGGGACCCATGCCTCCGCCGACGTGCGCGTGTCGCGAACGCACATCCTGCGGCACCGCTGCTTGGGTCCCCGCTTTCGCGGGGACGACAATCCTGTGCTCTCCTACTTCACTTCCCTTGCTTCTTCGCGCGCCACTTGGCGCGCTATCTCATGCTTCTTGGTGCCTTCGGGCCTTCGTGGTGAATCTTTCTCCCCGCCTCCCCGCCTCCCTGCTACCTTGGCGCCATGCCGGAGCTCCCCGAAGTCGAAACCATCCGCCGCGGCTTGCTGCCGGTGATGAAGGGCAAGCGCATCACGCGCGTCGAGGCGCGGCGGCCGGATCTGCGCGTGCCGATCCCGCGCGACCTGCGCCAGCGGCTCGAGGGGCGGCGCGTCGCC
>SBBV01000499.1 GCA_005240015.1 Candidatus Odyssella thessalonicensis
ATGGGTGACACTTGGTCTGACCGCTGCGGTCAGACCAAGTGTCACCCATGTCCCCGAACGACTGTCACCTATGTCCCCGGTCCGTACAGTTCGGGCGCAGGGGAGGAGAGCGTCCGTGCGCGCCAGACCGAATTCGGCGCGCGGGATCGGAGAACACACGCCGGCCTCACGCGAATTCGACGATCGCCTGATCGACCGCGAGGCTCTCGCCGGGCTTGGCGTGGAGCGCCTTCACCGTGCCGTCGCGCTCGGCGCGCAGCACGTTCTGCATCTTCATCGCCTCGACGACGGCGAGCTCCTCGCCGGCGCGCACCGGCTGGCCCTCCTTCACCGCCAGCGAGACGAGCAGGCCCGGCATCGGCGAGAGCAGGAATTTCGAGGTGTCGGCGGCGACCTTCTTCGGCATCTGCGCGGCCAGCTCGGCAACGCGGCGCGAGAGGACGACGGCATGGGCCAGTGTCCCGGCATGGACGAGCCGCCAGCCGACGCCCTGGCGATCGACCTGGATCGTGACCGGGCGCGTGCCCGCGGCGCCGCCGATCGTGCCGCGGAACAGCGGCTCGCCGATCCTCCAGTCGCTGGCGACCGTGAGGTCGTAATCGCGCCCATCGAGCGCGAACGCGACCCGGTATTCGGGCAATCCGCTGGCGGCAAATTCGGGCAATACGCTGGCGACGAAGACCTCGTAGCCCTTCGCGCCGAGCCGCACATGCCATTTCAGGTCGTCGGACACCACGCCGCCGGCGCGCCGGCCCCAGAGCGCGAGGTCGCGCCGCCGCTCGGCGAAATGGATGCAGGCCGCGGCGGCGACGAGACGCACCGCGATGTCGGCGGAAATCTCGCCCGGCTTGAACCCCTCGGGAAATTCCTCGGCGATGAAGCCGGTCGAAAGCTTGCCGGCGCGGAAGCGCGGCGAGCGCAGGATCGCGGCGAGGAACGGCACGTTGTGGTTGACGCCGCGGATCAGGAACGCGTCGAGCGCCCCCTCCATCCGCTCGATCGCGGCCTCGCGCGTCGCCCCGCAGGTCACGAGCTTCGCGATCATCGGGTCGTAGTACATGCTGATCTCGGCGCCCTCGTAGACGCCGGTGTCGACGCGCACGTCCTTGCGCTCCTCGGGCGGGCGATAGCGCACGAGGCGGCCGATCGAGGGCAGGAAATTGCGCACCGGGTCCTCGGCATAGACGCGCGCCTCGATCGCCCAGCCCTCGAGCTTCACCTGCTTCTGGCTGAGCGGCAGCGTCTCGCCGGCCGCGATGCGGATCATCAGCTCGACGAGGTCGAGGCCGGTCACCATCTCGGTCACCGGGTGCTCGACCTGGAGGCGCGTGTTCATCTCGAGGAAGTAGAAATTGCGCTTCCGGTCGACGATGAACTCGACCGTGCCGGCCGAGCGGTAGCCCACCGCCTTGGCGAGCGCCACCGCCTGCTCGCCCATCGCCCGGCGCGTCTTTTCGTCGAGGAACGGGCTCGGCGCCTCCTCGATCACCTTCTGGTGGCGGCGCTGGATCGAGCATTCGCGCTCGCCGAGGTAAATGCAGTTGCCCTTGGCGTCGGCGAGCACCTGGATCTCGATGTGGCGCGGCTCCTCGATGAACTTCTCGAGGAACACGCGGTCGTCGGCGAACGCGTTCTTGGCCTCGGCGGAGGCCGAGCGGAAGCCTTCCTCGGTCTCGGCGTCGCTCCGCGCGATGCGCATCCCTTTGCCGCCGCCGCCGGCCGAGGCCTTGATCATCACCGGATAGCCGATCTCGCGCGCGATCCTGACCGCTTCCTTGGCGTCGGGGATCACGCCGAGATGGCCCGGCACCGTGCTGACGCCGGCCTTCTTGGCGAGCTTCTTCGATTCGATCTTGTCGCCCATCGCGGCCACGGCCTTCCTCGGCGGCCCGATGAACACGATGCCGGCCTTCTTGAGCGCTGAGGCGAAGGCCTGGTTCTCGGAGAGGAAGCCGTAGCCGGGATGCACGGCCTCGGCGCCGGTGTCCTTGCAGGCTTTGATGATCCTGTCGATCGCGAGATAGGACTGCGCCGAGGGCGCCGGCCCGATCGCCACCGCCTCGTCGGCCGACTGCACGTGGAGGGCCTCGGCATCGGCCTCGGAATAGACCGCGACGGTCTTGATCCCCATGCGGCGCGCGGTGCGGATCACGCGGCAGGCGATCTCGCCGCGATTGGCGATGAGGATCTTCTTGAACACGTCTTCTCCCGGCGCCTCTGAACGCGGCCGTCGCTCGCCGCAAGGCGAGCGTCGGCGAGCGCCGCTATCTAGCCCGTGGGCAGAGGCCCGCACAACGGCATATCGGTGGGGGGCGGCGCCGCGCCGGAGGCCGCCATTTTCGTTGGAACTATAAGGTGGGCTTTTGTCGGCATTTGTGGGCTTTTGTTGGCTTTTTCCACCACCGAAAGCCGACAAAAGCCAACATGGAGCCAACAAAAGCCCACGTCCCTGTGGGCTTTTGTCGGCTTTCCGCGCATGCCGCGTGCGATGCCCCGTCTTTGGGACCGCGCGCCTCGAGGCGCGCCCTTCCTTCGCGGAGGTAAAGGGCGCGCCTGGAGGCGCGCGGTCCCAGCGCCGATGCGGCGCCGAATTCTCGTTCTCCGCGCGCAGCGCCGGACCTGCAGAATGTTGACGCCGGGAGGGGTGCGAAACGTCAACTTTCGTCAACATCCGTAAACA
>SBBV01000190.1 GCA_005240015.1 Candidatus Odyssella thessalonicensis
GACCGGGCCGCTGCATCGGCTCGCCGACACGGAGAAATGAGCCAGGCAGCCGCGCTTGTTCTGCATCGGCGGGCCGGGCGCGGGGCGGAACGCCGCCATTCATCGCACGTTCAGACGCCGGGCCACATTTTCGTCGAAGCCTGACCGGCCTTGGGGGAAGGATTTCCTCACTTTCTCCGTATTAGGCTGGAGGGTCGGACTCGCATGGGGGTGACAATGCGTAAATCGCTGAAATTGCTGCTGTCCGCGGGCATCGTCGCGCTCGGGGCCGCTGCCACGCTGACGGCAGGCACGAACCCGGCCGAGGCGCGGACGCGCGTGTTCCTCGGCATCGGTCTGCCCCCCATCATCTTTGGCCCGCCGGCCTACTACTACCCGCCTCCGCCGCCACCGCCCTACTACTACCCGGCCCCCGCCTATGGGCCGCCGCCGCCACCCTGCCGCGCCCGCTATGATTGGCGCTGGGACGGGTATCAGTGGCGCCAGGCCTATGTCGGCTGCTGGTAAACGCCCGTAACCCGGTTTCGAATGCGAGCGGCCGGTCCGAAAGGACCGGCCGCTTCGTTCTTGGCGGTTGAGATTCCGGAAACCTGCTCCTCACCGCCTCGTGTCTGCGGCGCGGCGATTCGCGCGCGGCGAATCATCGGCGCTTGTCCGTTCCGTTCATCGCCGTCGGCGCGCGATTCTTCCGCCAAGCCTCGGGCGGAGCGCTCGACGCGGCCAAGGCCGCCGCGCGGTGTAGGCGCAGACGCGGCGGACTCACATCGGAAGGAGCAGATCATGCGTAAGATGCTGAAGGCGCTGTTGGTGCCCGCCGCGCTCGCGACGGTTGCGGGCGCCGGGATCGCGGCCACGGCCAAAGCCGATGGCTACACCCTGTATTACGACGCCCCGACCACCTACTACTATTACTATACGCCGCCCACAACTTACTACTATTACATCGAGCGGCCGATGCGGTGCCATTTGGGCGTCTGTTACTAGACTCGCGTCCCGATTAGGTGGAAACGGGCGGACGCACAGGGGCGCATGACAGTGCGCCCCTATTTTGGTAGCGATACGGACAGCGACAGCGGCCCTTGAGTGAAGCGAACGGGCGCGCTTGCTTTATGGGTACGCCATTTCCATAGCGCAGGCGGCCGGTTCCCGGCCGTGACGATTCGCGCGCGGAGAAAATCGCCGCGTCGCGCGTTTTTGTCGTCGGCCGTGGGGCGCGCGACGCGCCCGGCCCAGGGCGGGCGCCGGATGAGGCTATGACCTCAGGGCTCGGCGCCACTGAATCTCCGGGCGGAGCAGAGCCCGAGAACCGCCGGTCCGGTCACCCGATCGACGACGACAACGACGCCGACACGCCCGCGCCCTTCACGGTCGGACACGGAAAAGAGGAGACCATGCGCAACATCCTCAAGGTCCTGCTGATCTCCGCCGCACTGGCGATGGTCGCAGGCGCTGGGATTGCGACAACGGCCGCGCCGGCGAACGCCCAGGTGATCCTGGATTTCGGCGTGCGGCCCTACTACTACGCGCCTTACGGCTACTACTACGCTCCCACCTGCTACTGGGATGCGTTCTACGGGCGCGTCTGCTACTAGCTCCATTTCTTTTGGTCACAAGGAGCAGGCGGCCCGCGCATGCGGGCCGCTTTTTTCGCGCGGCTTCCGCGTTCCGTAACCTCGCGGCCAATTGTCCCGTCGATGAGCGCGCGCCGAGCGATGGCGGCATTGACGCGTTGATTCATCGGTGGGGGCCAACTCGGATGGAGGACCTCATGCGTCTCTTCAAGATCCTTCTGATCCCGGCAGCCCTTGCGATCGTGCCGGCCGCGAGCGTGGCCGCCCCGGCACCGCCGGGCGGCAAGGCGCCCGATGAAGTGCGTACCGGCATCGACGTGACGCCGGCCTATCATTGGCGCGGCTACTATCACGATCGCTATTACTACCGGCCCTACCGTCACTATTGGCGCGGGCATCATTACGGCCATCGCTACTACTATGGCCCGCGCCGGCACTATTACTACCGCCACTATTATTGGTAGTGCAGGGGCTGCGACTGGAGCCGCCGCAGCTGGCGTAGCGGGGTTTCCGCCGGCGTGAGTGGCTCCGAGCCCGGACTGCCCGGCGCGGTCAATGTTGACCGCGCCGGGGCGGGCTGCCGCGGAACGCGGCCACCGGCCGCGCCTTGCGCCGCCCATCCCGAAAGGAGGTCGTCATG
The DNA here is from genome assembly GCA_005240015.1 of Candidatus Odyssella thessalonicensis. Lineage (GTDB taxonomy): Bacteria > Pseudomonadota > Alphaproteobacteria > Bin65 > Bin65 > SBBV01. Next base: position 2,212 of record SBBV01000190.1, read on the forward strand.
CGACTTCGTCGGAGACTCATCTGGACTCCGCTGGCGCTGGCCGCGGCGCTGATCGCCGCGAGCGCGCCGAGCCAAGCCGACATCATGGTCCAGCCGGCGCCGACGCCGGCGCCCTACAACTACTTCGGCCCCGATCCCTACTACGGGCCCGGCATCGCCAGCGAGCCAGGCCAATGCTACGTGGACAGCCTGAGAGGGCGCGTTTGCGTGGACTGAGCAGAGGTCCCCGGAGATGTTTCCGCGCCCCAGCGGCCCGTTCGCAAGAACGGGCCGCTTTTTTTTGCGCGCCGGCGGGCGGGGACTGATTGCGATCAGAACACCGGCTGCAACGCGATCGTCGCGCGGACAACGGCGTAGTAGCGGAACTGCCCGCTGAACCCGAGCTGCATCAGCGTGCCGGCCGCGCCGCTGACGGGCACATTCGGGCCGATCATGCGCGGCACGCGGCTGTCATATTCGAAGACGATCTTCACGGTCAGCCAGCTGCGATCGTTGAGCGTCAGCCCGACTTCGCCGCCCGGCTGAACCGCGAAGCGGCTCGCGCTGTCTTCGATCGAGATCGGGTTTGCGCCCACGAACCCGCTGAGAAGGGCATTGAAACTCTGCACGGGGGTCAAGGTTGCGCGCCGGTGCACGAGATTGACATGGCCGCCGACATGGACCGCAAGCCACGGGAACACGGTGTATTTCAGCGTGAGCGCCGCGCTGCCGCCCGAGATCGCGCCACCCTGTCTTGACGTCGGAGTGATGCTCACCACGACGCTGGCTTGTGCCTACGTCGGCGTACCGATCCTATCCGTCGGCCCGATCGGTCGCTAAAGGGCTACCGAAAGCGCAATTGAAATATCATGGGAGTGTGGCCCATAAGCCGCAGAAGCGATGGCGTAACCCAGCGCGCGCCGCCCATTCGAGCAATGGAGAACTGTTACTTCCCCTCGCGCCGCCAGGCGAAGAGCAGCGGCAGCATCGCGAGCAGCAGCGCCGCGAAGCCCACCATCAGCGGCAACTCGCGGATGCCGGTCACGACGTAGTCGCCGTTCTGGCGGAGGCCGATCCAGGGGCTGCCGCCGAAGCCGCCGCCATGCGTCCGGTCCTCGCGGCCGACGCGGCGGATCTCCGGCACGCCGTCGGCGAGCCAAGCGAAGCTGCCCTGGTTCACGTCCACTGCAGGCTTGAGCTTGGCCTCGGTGGTTCGCACGTCCTCCATCTCCTTCGCGTTGAGCGAGCCGATGGCGGCCATCGCATTGAGCTTGCCGTCGGTGATGCGGTAGAGGCCGGGCTTGGTGATGACCGTGGAGCCGCTGGCAGTGCCGTCGCCGCGATCCGACATCGGCACGTCGATCGTCTGATTGTCCGGCCCCGTCACCTTCACCGGATTGTTGGACGGCGTCATGCTCCGGCGCACGATGTCGAGGCGGCCGGCGCGGATCGTGCCGGTGAGCAGCTCTTCCTCGAGTTCGGGCTCCTTCATCAGCCAGTGCGCGAAGCGGCGCAGCATCTCGGCCTGCGGCCCCCCGCCCTCGTAGCCGCGGTCCCAGAGCCAGAGCTGATCGGAGAGCAGCAGCGCCACGCGCCCCTTCTCGACGCGGTCCACGATCATCAGCGGCCGCTCACCCGGGCCCTTCAGCAGCACGTGGCCGTTCCGCACCTGCGCGCCGACAATGCGGTACCAGCGGCCCCAGGGGCGCGCGCCGGTGCCGTCGCCCGAGAGCGCCGCCGTCACCGGATGGCGCTTGCCGACATCGGTCTTGAGCGGGCGATAGGGCTCTTCGAACACGTCGCCGGTCGGCCGCGCCGGCATGATGTCGCCCAGCGGCGATTGGTAGATGCTGAGCGGTCCCGCGAAGGTCGGACCGTCGGCCACGAGCAGCGCGCCGCCGTTCTTCACGTATTTGACGATGTTGTCGTAGTAGTCGTTGCGGATGATGCCGCGGCGGCGATAGCGGTCGAAGATGATGAGGTCGAACTGGTCGAGCTTCTCCTCGAACAGCTCGCGCACCGGGAAGGAGATCAGCGAGAGCTCGTTGATCGGCGTGTAGTCGCGCTTCTCGGGCGGGCGCAGGATCGTGAAGTGGACGAGGTCGACGCCCGGATCCGACTTCAGGATGTTGCGCCACGAGCGCTGCCCGGCGTGCGGCTCGCCGGAGATCAAGAGCACGCGCAGGCGATCGCGGATTCCGTTGATGGCGACGACGGCGCGGTTGTTGTCGAGCGTGAGCTCGCGCGGGCCCGCCTCCACCTCGAGCTCGAAGAACGTCGTGCCGCGCTTGTCGAGCTGGAACTCGACGTTCACCGGCCGACCGATCTGAACGGTCACGGTCTTCCAGGCGGCGCCGTCGCGCTTGATCGTGACGCGCGCCGAGCCGCCGCTCGACGAGCCGTCCTCGACCTTGATCGTCATCTGCAGCGGCTTGCCGATGAGGCCGAAGCCGGGCGCGCTCTCGATCGCGAGGCGCCGGTCGAGCTCGTCCTTTCGCCCCGACAGCAGCACGTGCAGCGGACCGATGCCGGTCACCATGCGGCCCGCGACGGGCGCGTCGTGCACCTGCCCGTCGGTGATCATGATGACGCCGGCGAGACGCTGGCGCGGCACGTCGGCGAGCGCGCGCTCGAGGCTGCCGAAGAGCCGGGTCCCGTCCTCGTTGCCGTCGGCACCGGCGCGCACGACGCGGAGATCGACGTCGCCTAAGCGCTGCACGGCGAGGCGCACCTGCTCCAGCGCCGCTTCGCTGCGCCGGCGCCGCTCTTCCAAATTCTGGCTCGCCGATTCGTCGATGATGACGACCGCCACGTCGCGCAGGCCCTCGCGGTTCTCGACCACGAGCGAAGGATTGGCGAGGATGAGCCAGGCCAGCGCCACGGCGACGAAACGCCAGACGATGCCGCGCGCGCGCAGGAAGCCGCCGGCAATCACCAGCGCCGCGCCGACGCCGGCGAAGACGTAGAGCCACATCCATTCGAGGATGGGCGAGAACGCGATCGACCAACCGAACGCCGTCATTGGCCGAGCCTCTTCAAGATGGTCGGGACGTGGACCTGGTCGGCCTTGTAGTTACCCGAGAGCGCGTACATCACCATGTTGACGCCGGCGCGATACGCGTATTCGCGCTGCACCTCGCCGCCCGGCGAGACCGGGAACATGCCGCGCCCACGCTCGTCGACGGCCCAGGCCGCGGCCCAGTCGTTGCTGCCGATGATGACCGGCGAGACGCCGTCCTTCGCCGCCTGGTCCGGCCGCGCCACCCAGACCGGGTTGGCGGCGTAGCGGCCGGGGAAGCGCGGCAGCAGGTAATAGGCGCGCGTCAGCACGTGATCGTCGGGCATGCGATGCAGCGCGGGGATGTTGAGGCCCTGCACGAGCCGGCGCAGATGCCCGGCGTCTTCCATCGCCGAGCCCTGGTTGCGGATGTCGAAGATGATCATCCCGCCGTTGCGCAAATAGGATTGGAGGCGGTTGACTCCGTCGCGCGTCGGCGGCGACTGCCCGGCTGTTACCGGCCAATAGATGACCGGATAGAAGGCCAGTTCGTCGGTGTTGGGGTTGATGCCCTGCGGCTGGGCCGGCTCGACCGAGGTGCGCTCGGTCAGGATGCGGCCGAGGCCGAGGAGGGCCGCGCGGCTGATGCGGTCGGTTTCGCCGTCGCCGGTGAGAACGTAGGCGAGCACCGTCTCCTTGGTGGCGCGAACCGCAGGATCGCCGCTTTCGCCGGTGCGATTCTGCGCAAACGAATCGGACGGGAGCGCGCACACCATCGCCAGCGCGAGCACCGCGGCCGCCTTGGCCGCGGTCTTTGCCGCCGTGCGGGCGCCCGGCCCGGGAATGCGGCGCATGAAGAGGCCGCGCAGGAAGAAGCTCAGGAACAGATCGAACAGCAGCAGCGCGAGCGCGGCGGCGAGCAGCCACGGCTTCAAATCGACCTCGGTCGAATCGCGATACACGCTTTTCTCCATGCCCGCCGGCAGGTCGCCCAACGGCCTGACCGACGTGACGC
>SBBV01000592.1 GCA_005240015.1 Candidatus Odyssella thessalonicensis
CCAATAGCGGATGCGGTGGAATCCGCGCGAGGTGAGGCCGAGCACCTCGTGGGCGCGCGGTTCACTCATGCCGAGGCGGCCTTTCTCAAGGGCAAGCGTGGTCTCCATCGCCGCTGCGCTCCTCGCCCGAACCCCTTCCCGACCGTCCCCGCCATCGCGGGGCAAGCAGCACGCGTTTATCGATTTGTCTCGCCTCGCGCGAGTCGATATTTTCGCCCGCCTTCGCCGACCGAGCCATGACCGCACGATTCGATTCGCGAATGACCGGCGCCCTGCTGGTCGCGGGCGCCGCGCTCGTGTGGAGCTCGGGCGGGCCGATCTTCCGTTTCATCCGCGGCGCCGAGGACTGGACGATCGCGTTCTGGCGCGCGATCTTCATGGTGACGGCGCTCCTGGCGATGCTCGCGGTCATGGAGCGCGGCCGGATCGTCTCGGCCTTCATGCGCTCGGGCTGGCGCGGCCTCGCCTCGGGCGCCTGCTTCGGCATCATGATGACCGGCTTCATGCTCGCGCTGGCGCGGACTACGGTCGCCAACACCATGTTGCTGATGGCCTCGGCGCCGCTGTTCGCGGCGCTGCTCGGCTGGGCGGTGCTGGCCGAGCGTCCGCGTCCGGCGGTGTGGGCGGCGATGGCCGCCGCCGCGGGCGGCATCGCGCTCATGGTCGCGACCGATCTCGGCCGCGGCGCCATGCTCGGCAATCTCTTCGCGCTGATCATCGCGATGGCCGCCGCCGTCAACATCGTGATCCTGCGCGGCGCGCGCGAGATCAACATGATTCCCGCCATCATCATCGGCGGCGTGATCTCGGCGCTGATCTCGCTGCCGGTCGCCGACCATGCGGGCCTCACGCGGCTCAACCTCGTCCTGATCTTTCTGCTCGGCGTGGTGCAGCTGGGGCTTGGTGCCACGCTCTACATCTTCGGAGCGCGGCATCTGCCGGCCGCGGAGACGACCTTGATCGCGCTGCTCGAGAGCGTGCTGGCGCCGATCTGGGTGTGGATCCTGCTTGGCGAGGTGCCGACGCCCTACGGCATTGCGGGCGGCGCCATCGTGTTGGGCGCCGTGGTGGCGCTCACGCTGTCCTCGGCGCGGCGCAGCGCGGCGGCCCGCGCGCCGCAGCCGGCCGAATAAGCGCCTTCACGCGGCCTCAAGCAGTTGACGCAGTTTCTCCGCCAATTCGGCCTTGCGATACGGCTTGGCGAGCACCGCCTCGCCTTCGGGAATCGGATCGGCCTTGCCCGCGCTGTCGATCGAGCCGGAGGCGAAGAGCACCCGCAGGTCCGGCCGGCGCCGGCGCGCCTCCGCGGCGAGCGCGGGACCGCTCATGCCGCCGGGCAGCCCGACGTCGGTGAGCAGCAGGCGGATATCGGCCTGCTCGTCGAGCACCTTGAGCGCGGCCGACGCATCGCCGACCGCCACCGCTTCATAGCCGAGCGCGGCGAGCACGGCTTGCGCATACTCGCGCACCATTTCGTCGTCTTCGACGACGAGAACCTTTGCCCGCTCGACTCCGCTGCCCCTTGTCGCGTTCATGACCGGCCTTCTTGGGTCATTCTTTCTTGTGCTGAAGCCAGCTAAGCGAGATCCCGCCTGCAACCAAGCTCCCGCCGCGCAAACTACGGTGACGGTGCGCAGGAAGTCAGCCGCGCTGGCGGGTTCGAATTGCGATTCGTCAATCTCGCCGCAGGGGACCATGCGCCGAATGTGGTTAATATTTGCTGAGCGTGCATAGCAAATGCTCGCATCCGTGCGCTTTCCCTTTGATATATTAAGAATCACCCTAATCCACTCGTATTGGAAGTATGGCAAAGATCCTGCTGGTCGACGACGACAAGCTCGTGCGCACGTCCCTCGCCTATGCACTCGAAGATGCGGGCTATGACGTCGTCCAAGCCGAGAACGGCGACCTCGGATTAGAGGCGCTCGCGCGCGAGACCTTCGACCTCGTCGTGCTCGACATCCTGATGCCCGAGCGCGAAGGCATCGAGACCATCCGCGATATCCGCAAGAAGTGGCCCACCCTGCCGGTCCTCGCCATCTCGGGCGGCGACAAGACCGGCTGGAGCGATTTCCTGCGCATGGCCTCGACCCTCGGCGCCAACGACACCATGGCCAAACCCTTCACCGCGAGCGATTTCGTCGCGCGCGTGAAACGGCTCCTCGAGGCGGTGGGGCGTTAAGAATCCAGTCTCGGGCATAGTTCCGCGTTGCCGTGGAGGTGCTGCCCGCGCTATCAAGCGGCGCCCTCAAGGGATCCACGAGCCTTCATGTCCGCCGCTGGACCTTACACCAGCATCGTCGCCGCCGGCCGCGCGGCTCTGCTTGAAGCCAGCCGCCGCGCCGCCGTTGCCAAGCGCAAGGGCCGGTCCTGATGCGCCGCTTCGTCCGCTGGACGCTGCGCTTCGTCCAGGCCCTCGCCGTCTTGCTGCTCATCGGCGCGTCGGCGGGCCTCTGGTGGATCGACGCCTCGCTGCCCGAGCTCGACGGCACCTACAACCTCGCCGGCATCGCCGAGCCGGTCCGCATCGTGCGCGACAAGAACGGCGTCCCCCACATCTACGCGCAGAACTACGACGATGCGATGTATGCGCTGGGCTTCGTGCATGCGCAGGACCGGCTCTACCAGATGGAGAGCCAGCGCCGGATCGGCGCCGGCCGCTTGTCCGAGGTCGCCGGCAGCAGCGCGCTCGGTATCGACCGCATGATGCGCGGCCTTGGCCTCTATCGCCGCGCCGAGGCCGATTTCGCCCGGCTCGAGCGCGACACGCAGCGCGCATTGGAGGCCTACGCCGCCGGCGTCAACGCCTATGTCGCCCAGCGCCGCGAGAAGTTGCCGCCCGAATTCCTGCTCATCGGCGAGCCCGAACCGTGGCGGCCCGCCGACACGCTGGTCTGGGGCAAGCTCATGGCGCTCAATCTCTCGACCGGCTGGCGCGAGAAGCTGCTGCGCGCGGTTTTCTATCAGCGCCTCGGCCCCGAGCGGGCGGCCGCTTTCTTCCCGAGCTACCCTGGAAACGGCCCGGTCACGTTGCCCCGCAATCGTGCCGACGTTCCGGCCGACCTTCCGTTGCTCGCCCTCTGGCAAGCCGTGCCGGAGATGATGAAGCGCGGCGGGCTCTCCAACCAATGGACCATCAGCGGGGCACGGACCGACAGCGGCAAGCCGATCCTCGCCAACGACCCGCACCTCGCGCTGGATGCCCCCTCGTTCTGGTACCTGGTGCGGATCGAGACGCCGGAAGGCAAGCTTGTCGGCGCCTCGGTGCCCGGCGTCCCCGGCATCATCATCGGCCACAACGGTCACATCGCGTGGGGGGTCACAACCTCCTACATCGACACCGAGGACCTGATCGTCGAGCGGCTCGATCCCGAACGGGCCGGCCATTACCTGACCCCGGAGGGCGGCAAGCCGTTCGCGACCCGCACCGAGACGATCAAGGTGCGCTTCGGAAGCCCGGTGACGATGACCATCCGCGAGACGCGGCACGGACCCGTGCTCGACGACGTGATCGGAGCGCGCTACCGGCCCGGCCTGCAGCCGGGCCATGTGCTGGCGCTGCGCGCACCCTGGCTCGAGCCGCGCGACACCACGGCCGACGCGCTGCGCGGGCTCCACCACGCGCGCAATTGGGACGAATTCGGGATCGCGCTCAAGAAATTCGTGGGACCGGTGCAAAGCTTCGTCTACGCCGATGTGCAGGGGAACATCGGCTATTACGTGCCGGGCCGCATCCCGGCGCGCAAGGAAGACAATGGCGGCCTGCCGCGGCCCGGCTGGAGCGAGCGGACCGCGGCCGTGCCCTATATCCCGTTCGCCGAACTGCCGCACGCGTTCAATCCGCCACGCGGCTTCATCGTCAACGCCAACAACCGCATCGTCGGGCCCGACTACCCTTATTTCCTTTCGCGCGAGTGGGGCGACCATTACCGCGCGGCGCGAATCGAGGAACTGCTCGGCAATGGCGGCAAGCAGAGCGCCGAGACCACGGCGACGATCCAGGGCGACCGCGTCTCGCTGATGGCGCGCGACCTGCTGCGCTACATGCTCGCGGTGCCGGCCGAGCACATGCCGAAGACGCCGACGGCGGCTCCCGCCCTTGCGCTGCTGCGCTCATGGGACGGCACGATGGACCGCGACCGCGCCGAGCCGCTTATCTTCACGGCGTGGCTGGCCGCGCTGAACCGCCGCCTCTACGCCGACGAGCTCGGCGATTGGGGCAAGGACTACGTTTCGCTGCACGCCGACGTCGTGAAGCTCATCCTCACCAAGCACACCGACTGGTGCGACGACGTGACCACCAACGGCGTCGAGACCTGCCCCGAGATCATCGCGCTGGCGCTGGGCGACGCACTGGCCTGGATCGAGGCGCGCTACGGCACCGCGATCTCGAGCTGGCGCTGGGGCGTGGCACACCGCGCCGAGATGCGCCACCGCCTGTTCAGCTTCCTGCCGCTGATCGGCGGCTTCGGCTCGCTCTCGATCGAGGCCGACGGCGACGGGCGCACGGTCAACAAGCTCGACATGGACGTGCGCAATCAGAAAGCGCCCTTTGCCGCCCGCCAGGGTGCCGGCTTCCGCGCCATCTATACGCTCGCCGATCTCGACGCCTCGCGGTTCATCCTCTCGACCGGGCCGGCCGGCCATCCGCTCTCGCGCTTCTACGACAACATGCTCAAGGACTGGCGGGACATCCGCTATGTCACATTCGCGCGCAACCGCGCCGACGCCGAGCGCGGCGCTGCCGGCATCATCGACCTGAGGCCGCTCAGATGAGCACGGCGCGTGCAGTGCTCGGCCATGCGCTGCCGGTGACGCTCGCCGACATAAAGAACGCGGCCGGCACCATCGCCGGCGCCGTCGAGCGCACGCCGATGGCGCTGTCGCGCACGCTCTCGGAGATCTGCGGCTGCACGGTCTTCCTGAAGTTCGAGAACCTGCAATACACCGCCTCGTTCAAGGAGCGCGGCGCGCTCAACAAGCTGGCGCGGCTCTCGCCGGCGCAGCGGCGCGCCGGCGTCATCGCGTGCTCGGCCGGCAACCACGCGCAGGGCGTCGCCTATCACGCACAGCGGCTCGGCATCCCGGCGGTGATCGTGATGCCGGAGGGCACGCCGTTCACCAAGATCAGCCAGACCCGGAAGTTCGGCGCCGACGTCGTCGTGCACGGCGCCGATCTCTCGGAGGCGCAGGACCACGCCAATGCGCTGCAGCGCGAGCGCGATCTCGTCTTCGTCCATCCCTACGACGATGCCGACATCATCGCCGGGCAGGGCACGATCGCGCTCGAGATGCTCGAGGGCGACGCGAAGCTCGACGCGCTGGTGGTGCCGGTCGGCGGCGGCGGCCTGATCTCCGGCATCGCCGTGGCGGCCAAGGCGCTCCGGCCCGAGATCAAGCTCTACGGCGCCGAGGCCGCGCTCTATCCGGCGATGTCGCAGGTGCTGCGCGGCCAGGAGCCACGCGCGGGCGGCGTCACGATCGCTGAGGGCATCGCGGTGAAGCGGCCCGGCGAGCTCACGCGCCGGATCGTCAAGGACCTGGTCGAGGACATCCTGCTGGTCGGCGAGAACGCGCTCGAGCAGGCGGTGCTGCTGATGCTCGAGATCGAAAAATCGGTGGCCGAGGGCGCCGGCGCGGCCGGCCTTGCCGCCGTCGTCGCCAATCGCGAGCGCTTCGAGGGCAAGCGGATCGGCATCGTCATCTCGGGCGGCAACATCGACGCCCGCGTGCTCTCGGCGATCCTGATGCGCGGCCTCGTGCGCTCGGGCCGGCTCGTGCGCATCCGCGTCGACATCAGCGATCAGCCCGGTCTCTTGGGCCGCGTCGCCAATCTCATCGGGGCCGCCGGCGGCAACATCGTCGAGGTCTATCACCAGCGCCTGTTCCACGACGTGCCGCTCAAGATGGCCGAGCTCGACGTGGTGATCGAGACCCGCGACGCGCGCCACGTCGACGAGATCCTGGTGGCGCTGCGCGCGGCCGGACTGCCGGCGAACCTGCTCAGCAGCGTGACCGGCGAGGAGATTCGCTAGCCGCCGCGCTATGTGCGAGGCGTGGCGGCTACCCTGGGCCGGGCTGTAAGCCGGCGGCATCTTTGGCGAAAACTCCCCCAGCGAATGTGTCGGCCCTGACCAGGGAGGGCTTGAAACCCACCCAGCTTGGTGCTTCGGAATCCGGACGCGCCGAATTGACGTGGATCATCCCGAACTTCGGCGCGGGCGGGCAGTTTACTAGGGGGATTGAGAAACGGAGTTCCGGCATGCCTCGAAAGCGTATCACCTGGTTTTGCGTTGCCGACGCCGGCCATGTCCGCATCAAGGATGCGACGGTTCTGAAGCCGCCGCTTCCCACCGTGACGACATTGCGCCACGAGATCTACGAGCATGGCCGCTACCAGGAACCGCCCAAGACACAGGAAAGCGCCACCTTGGAGCGCCACGCCATTACGGATGCCGAGAGCCCGGTCCGCCGCGAGAAGCGCGAGTTCGCGCATGTCGTCGCCGACTATCTCGACGAGGCCGCCAAGCGCGGCGCCTATCAGCGGCTCGTGCTGGCGGCGCCACCGAAATTCCTGGGCGATCTCCGCGCCGCGCTCGGCAGCAAGGCACGCGCGCTGGTCGCGGGCGAGATCGACAAGGACCTGGCCAAGGAATCCGATGCCGAATTGGCCGAACGCGTCTCCGAACTGGTCGGCGTCCGCGGTTAGCTCGACGATTTTGCGCCAGTCCGCGCGTATCGGCTATCGCCGCCGGGCATTCTTGATATATTGGCGCGATGTCGCACTCCGATGCCCTCGCGGTGCTGGCGGCTGATCCGATTCTCGGCGCGCTCTATCGCTATTGGAACGAGCGCCGCGGCCAGCGCCGCATGCCCGACCGGCGCGATATCGATCCGCTGGCGCTCGGGCCTGCGCTGCTGCCGCATGTCGGGCTCATGGACATCATCGATGGCGGCAAGCGCGTGCGCTACCGGCTGCTCGGAACCAAGATCGCCGAGCGCTGGGGCAGCGATCCCACCGGCCGCTACATGGACGAGGTCATGAGCGGCAGCTACAGCGAATACATTCACGGGCTCTACCGCGACCTCGTGCGCGCCCGCGCGCCGGTGTTCTCGGAAAGCCTGTTCCGCTGGGACGCGAAGGGCTATCTGCGCACGCGCCGGCTCTATCTGCCGCTCACGCATGGCGGCGACGAGGTTGCGATCGCGCTCATCGGCCAAGTCTTTCTCGGCCCGGCGATGCAGCCGGTCCAGCCCTACGCGGTCGTCGTCGAGCAGGCGCCGATCGAGCAGCACAGCGAAGTGCTCGAGCCCACCGCGAACGACAACTGAGCCGGCGCGGGGCTCAACCGCGGCCCCGGAACCCGGTCGCGACGAGATAGATCTCTGCCGATTCCTTGCGGCTCGCCGGCATCCGGCA
>SBBV01000257.1 GCA_005240015.1 Candidatus Odyssella thessalonicensis
AGGTGAAGGACGGCCGCGCCGAGGGCTCGCAGATCGGCATCACGGTCTCGGGCCGCGTCGACGTGCGCAAGGACATCGCGGACCTGTCGGGAACGATCGTGCCGCTCTACATGCTCAACAGCATGGTCGGAAAGATTCCGCTGTTGGGCGAGGTGATCGTGAAGGAGAAGGGCGGCGGCCTGTTCGCGGCCAGTTTCTCGGTCCAGGGTGACCTCAACAATCCGAGCTTCAGCGTCAACCCGTTCTCGATGCTGACGCCGGGCCCGTTCCGCCGCCTGTTCGAGCGGCTGCCGCCCGAGGCGAATGCGGAATTGGGGGCACCCGCGTCCGGGCCCGTGCCCGATGTGGCCCCCTCGGCGCCGAGCCGCCGCCTCCGCATCATCGCGCCGGAAGAGCGCGCGCCCGACCGCTGAGGCGGGCGCCGCCGGCTAGACCGGCTTCACCAGCACATGGCGCTTCTTGCCGGCCGAGAGCTTGATCACGCCCGCGGAGGAGAGATCGGCCAAGGTCACGGGCCGCGTCTCGTTGTCGGCCGCCTTGTCGTTGAGGCGCGCGCCGCCGCCCTTGATCAGCCGGCGCGCCTCGCCGCCGGTCGCTGCGAGGCCGGCGCGATGGAGCAGGCTGAACAGCGCAATCCCTTTCTCGAGCTCGGCGCGCGGAACCTCGAGCACCGGCAGGTCGCCGCCGAGCGCATGTTCCTCGAACGTCTTGCGGGCCGTCTCCGCGGCTGATGCTGCCGCCGCGGCGCCGTGGGCGAGCTTGGTCACCTCGGTCGCCAGCACCTTCTTCGCCTCGTTGATCTCGGCACCGCCGAGCTTCTCGAGCCGCGCCACCTCGTCGAGCGGCAATTCGGTGAAGAGGCGGAGGAAGCGGCCGACATCGGCGTCCTCGACGTTGCGCCAGTATTGCCAGAACTCGTAGGCGGAGAGCCGCTCCTCGTTGAGCCAGATCGCACCCTGCGCGGTCTTGCCCATCTTGGCGCCGCCCGAGGTGGTGATCAGCGGCGAGGTGAGCGCGAACAACTCGCGGCCCTCGACGCGGCGGCCGAGCTCGACGCCGTTGATGATGTTGCCCCACTGGTCCGAGCCGCCCATCTGCAGCACGCAATTCTGGCGCCGCGCCAGCTCGAGGAAATCGTAGGCCTGCAGGATCATGTAGTTGAATTCGAGGAACGTCAGCGCATGCTCGCGCTCGAGCCTGAGCTTCACGCTGTCGAAGGTGAGCATGCGGTTGACGGTGAAGTGCCGCCCGTACTCGCGCAGGAACGGGATATAGGCGAGCCCGTCGAGCCAGTCGGCGTTGTTGGCCATCACCGCATCGGTCGGGCCGCTGCCGAACTTCAAGTACTTCGCGAACACCGACTTGATGCCGGCCATGTTGCGGTCGATCTGCGCGGGCGTCAGCAGCTGGCGCGATTCGTCCTTGCCCGAGGGATCGCCGATCTTGGTCGTGCCGCCGCCGATCAACACGATCGGCTTGTGGCCGGTCCTCTGCAGCCACCGCAGAAGCATGATCTGCACCAGGCTGCCGACATGCAGGCTGTCGGCCGTGCAGTCGAAGCCGATATAGGCGGCGATCGGCCCGGCCCGGCACTTCGCATCGAGCCCGGCCGGGTCGGAGATCTGATGGATGAATCCGCGCTCGTCGAGCGAGCGGAGAAAATCGGATTTGAGTGCGCTCATGAAGACCAGAGGTCAGATGTCATATGTCAGATGCCAGAGATCGGCAAAGTTAGCACTTTTGTCGGCGAATTTGATATGCCGCTGCAATGAGCCTCTGTCCCCTGACATCTGATCCCTGATCTCTGTCCTCCGACATGCGCACCGCGATCGGTCTGATGAGCGGCACCTCGATGGACGGCATCGACGCCGCGCTGATCCGCTCCGATGGGCGCAGCCGTGTCGAGTTCGGGCCGCGCCTCACCATCGCCTATGACGATGCGATCCGCCGCGACCTGCGCGCCGTGCTCGGCAAGGCGGCTGCTCCCGCGGCCGTCGTCGAGGCGCTGACCCGCGCGCATGCGGCCGCGGTCGAGAAGCTCATCGCCGGCCACGGTATCGATCGCAAGTCTGTGCACGTGATCGGCTTTCACGGCCACACCATCTGGCATCGGCCCGAAGCCGGCGAGACGGTCCAGATCGGCGACGGCGCGCTGCTCGCGCGCCTGACCGGCATCGACGTCGTCAACGACCTCCGCATCGCCGACGTCAAGGCGGGCGGGCAGGGGGCCCCGCTCGTCCCCGTGTTCCACGCGGCGCTGGCCCGCGCGCTCGAGCCTCCGCTGGCGGTGCTCAACATCGGCGGCGTCGCCAACGTCACCTGGATCGGCGGCGCGTTCGATCCCGCGGCGGCGGCGCCCGACGACGCGGCGCTGCTCGCGTTCGACACCGGTCCCGGCAATGCGCTGATCGACGACTGGGTGCTGAAGCACACCGGCGAACGTTGCGACATCGACGGCCGGCTCGCGCGCACGGGACGCGCCGACGGCAAGGCGGTGGCCGCGATCCTCGCCGATCCCTATTTCGCGCGCCGGCCGCCCAAGAGCCTCGACCGCGATCATTTCGATGCGAGCCCGGTCAAGGCGCTGTCGGCCGCCGACGGCACCGCGACCTTGGTCGAGGTCACCGCGTGCGCGACGGCGGCGGCGCGCGACTACTTCCCGCAGCCGGCGCGGCGGTGGCTCGTGACCGGCGGCGGGCGCCACAATCCCGCGATCATGCAGGCGCTCAAGGCGGCAGTGGGCGTGCCGGTCGATCCCGTGGAAGCGGTCGGCTGGGACGGCGACGCGCTCGAGGCGCAGGCCTTCGCCTATCTCGCGTTGCGCACGCTCGATGGGCTGCCGATCACGTTTCCGCGCACCACCGGCGCGCCGCGCCCGCTCACGGGCGGAACGCTGCATCGCGCACGCTGAGCGCGCCAGGGCCGGCGCCTCCCCCGTTTCGCGTGAACTCGTGAAATGACCTGCACCGTCGGCGATCCGGTTCGACGCGCGTGGCCGGTCAAATAAGCGACACGAACGCGGGAACCGGCCGGCCTTGGCCGGCGAGATAGCGCGTCATCGCGCCGATGACCGTGCGCACGGCTGGACGCGCCGTCACCCGCTCGCGCCAGCGGAGGAGGCGCGGCGTCGCCTCGGTCATCGGCGCGCCCATGCGCTCGCCGAAGAAAGCGGCCATGTAGAACGCGATGTCGGCATACGTGAAGGGGCCGGCCAAGAATTCGCGCCCGTCGATCTCGGTCTCGATCGCCGCATAGTAGGCCGCGGCCGCTTCACGCGCAGCGATGGCGGCGGGATCGTCGGGCGTCGCCTGGAGCCCCATCAACCGGATGATGTGCGGGAAATAGACCTCGTCGGATTTGAGCTCGAGCAGGCGCGCGCGGGCG
>SBBV01000525.1 GCA_005240015.1 Candidatus Odyssella thessalonicensis
CACATCAGCCGCACGAGCACCGTCGCGAGCCAGGGCACGAACACGATCGCGAGCAGCACCACGAGCACGATCAGCGTGAACGGGGTCGCGGCGGCCCAGACCTGGCGCAGCGTGATCGAGGGCGGCGCCACGCCTTTCATCACGAACAGCAGGAGCCCGAAGGGCGGCGTCAGCAGTCCGATCTGCAGCGCGATGAGCAGGATCACGCCGAGCCAGACGTGATCGAACGAGCTCGGGCCCAGGAGCTCGTTCGCCAGCGGCATGAAGAAGGGTAGCGTGAGCAGCATCATGCTCACCTGATCCATGAAGCAGCCCAGGACCAAAAGCACGCCGATCATGACGAAGATCGCCGTGTACTTGGTGAGCCCGAGCTTCGCGAGCGACGCGAGCGCGCCGTCGGTGGCGCCGGAGAAAGCGAGGATCTGCGCGAAGCTCGTCGAGGCCGCGATGATGAAGAAGATCATGGTCGTGACGACGGCGGTGCCTTTCAGGCACGCGACCAGCGTCGTAAGGCGCAGCGAGCGATAGGCGAGCGCCAGGATCACGGTGGCGAGGCATCCCAGCGCCGCCGCGTCGGTCGGCGAGGCGATGCCGGTGAACATGCTGCCCATTACTACGATGAAGATGAGGAACAGCGGCAGCACATACTTGAAGAAAGGCACCCAGCGCTCGCGCGCGCCGATCTGCCTCACCTCGTAGGCCGGCGCCAGCGCGGGATTGATCCGGCAGCGCAGCACGATATAGGCAATGAACGCGGCCGCCATGATGAGGCCGGGCAGGATGCCCGCGATCAGAAGATCGGCGACCGACAACTTCACCTTGCTGACGCCGCTCGCGAGCGTCGCCAGCAGCACGGTCAGTGCCGAGGGCGGGATCAGCATGTCGACGCCGCCGATCGCCATGATCGGCCCCATCGCCATGGTCGGGTGATAGCCGCGCTTCAGCATGTCGGGCAGCAGCGCCTGGCCGAGCATCGCCGTGGTGGCGATCGTCGAGCCCGAGAGGGCCGAGAACACCGTGCCGCCCGTCACCGCCACGACCGAAAGCCGACCGGGCACGCGGCTGATGAGCCGGTCGATCGCATCGACGGCGCGGAAGGCCACGCCGCTCTGCAGCAGGATCTCGCCCATCAGCAGGAAGAGCGGAATCGGCGCCAGGTTGAAATTGCTGATCGAGGCCATCGAGCCGCGCACGAGCGAGACGAGGCCGGCCGCGCCGCCGAGGAAGATCAGCGCGCCCACGATGTTCGCGAGCAGGAACGCGAACGCCACGGGCAGGCCGAGCGCCATGAAGGCGCAGATCATCCCCAGCATGAGGACGAGCGCCGAGACCCAATCCATGGCGTTTCAGATGCTGGCGCGCTTGGCGGGGTCGTAATCGTCGGAGACGACGCCGCGGACGCGCGCGATGCGCAGGACGAATTCGATCGCGAGCAGCGTGCCCGAGACCGGAATCGGCAGCAGCAGCAGCCACTCGTCGAAATTCCAGGTCTTGCGCGCGACCAGGTTGGTGTTCCAGGCGTCGATGACGGCGAGCGCGCCGTACCAGACCAGCACCAGCGCCACGCCGAGGCCGATGAGATCGACGAGCTGCTCCAAGCGCACCGCGTGCCTTCTCGGCAGCGATGTCAGCAGCGCGTCGACGCGCACATGGCTGCCGAGCCGCAGCACCCAGGGTGCGGCCAGGAACGTGCCCGCATACATCGCGTATTCGGTGAGCTCGATGAGCCAGGGGAGCGAGCCGATCCTGAAATTGCGAATCGCGATGTCGACGCAAACGAGCGCGATCAGCACGCCCAGCACGAGCGCGAACAGCGTGCAGAAGAATTCGAGGATGCGCTCGAACGCACGGAGCAGGGCGGCGGCCATCCCTAAGACCACGCTCGTCCAAACCTGTCGCCCCCGCGAAGGCGGGGGCCCATGCGGCGCCGCCACGCCGTGAGGCGTTCGCCTGCTCGCACGACATCAGATATGGGTCCCCGCTTTCGCGGGGACGCCACACCCAGTCGTGCGCGGCTCTCCGGCGGCACGGTTCGCCGCTGCGCTAATTCTTCTTCGTGAAGAACGCGCGCAGCTTCGGTCCGTGCTCGGGGCTGGCCTTGATCACCGACTCCCAGCCGGCGTCGCGGATCACCTCGAGATACTTCTTCTCGTCCTCGGCCGAGAAGCGGATCACCTTGATGCCCGCCGACTCCTGCTTCTTGCGCTCGGCGTCGTTGGCGGCCTTGTCCGAGGTGTCGTTCTCGATCGCCATCGCGAGATCGGTGAGCAGCTTGCGCTGCGCGTCGTTGAGCTTCTTGGTCCACACCTCGAGGTTCACGAGGATCTGGAGATCGGCGTTGTAGAAGCCGGGATCGATCCGGTACTTCGTCACCTTCTGCCACGAGAAATCGAAGATGCCGCGCGCCGGCCAGCCATAGCCGTCCACCGTGTTGCGCTCGAGCAGGGTGTAGACCTCGGGCGGCGCCGAGGTGACGGCGGTGCCACCGAGCTTCTCCACCATCGCGCGGTAGATCGGCGTCACGCGGATCTTCAAGCCGGTGAAGTCCGGCTTCTTGATTTCCTTGTTCACATAGATGTGGAACTCGTCGAAGTTGAAGACGCGGGCGAGGTAGTGGGCCTTCATCTTCTCGGCGTAGAGCTTGTTGAGATAGTCGAAGCCGCCGTTCTTGCGCAGCTCGGCCATCGTGACCTCGAGCAGCTTCTGCGCGTCGGCCTCCGGCAGCACGTTGCCGTAATAGGCGCCGGTGTTGGAGATGATGTCGACGAGCCCGTCGCGGAGATTCTTGCCCACGTCGAAGGTCGGCATCACCTTGGGCGCGCCGCCGAGATAATTGATGCGGATCAGGCCCTTGCCCTTCTCGTTCACCTGCTTGACGAAGGCCTCGAACTTCGTCGAGTAGAGCGTGCCCTCGGGGAAGCCGCTGACCCCCCTCAGGACGACCTCTTGCGCGAGCGCCGGCGCGGCGAGTGCCACCGCCAGCGCGGCACCGGCAGCGATGCGGATGATCATGGATGTCCTCCCTCGTTGACGGACGGCTGCCGTTGTACCGCGCCGCGGAACCGGGGCAAGCCATTTCGGGAATAGGTAATCATCGCCACCGCCTCCCTTGAGGAGGGGGAGCGGAAGCACGTTCCCCCGCTACTTCTTCGTCAGCAGCTCCTTGAGCTTGGCGCCGTGCTCGGGGCTGGTCTTCATCACGGCGGCCCAGGCGGCGTCCTTGGCGGTGGCGGACCACTTCTTGGCTTCCTCGGGCGGCAGGTTGATCGCCTTGATGCCGGCCGCCTCCTGCCGCTTGCGCTCGGCCGCATCGAGCTCGACGCGCTCGCCGGCCCGGGCTTCGATCATCGCCATCGCCTCCTGCATGATCTTCTGCCGCTCGGCGCCGAGCTTGTTCCAGACGCCGAGATTGACGAGCGCGTGCAGAGCCGCGCTGTAGAACGAGGGCTCGACGCGGTATTTCGTCACCTTCTGCCAGCTGTAGTCGAAGATCCCGGAGGTGGGCCAGCCGTAGCCGTCCACCGTGCCGCGCTCCATCAGCGTGTACACTTCCGACGGCGGCGAGGTGATCGCGGTGCCGCCCAGCGCCTCGACCATCGCGCGGTAGATCGGCGTCACGCGGATCTTCAAGCCGGTGAGGCTCGCCTTCTCGATCGGCTTGTTGAGGTAGATGTTGAAGGCGATGAAATCGAGCGTGTTGCCGAGGAAGTAGGCGTTGGCCTTCTCGTTCAGCAGCTTGTTCATGTAGGCCCAGCCGCCGTTCTTGCGCAGATCGGCGATGCCGAACTCGGACAGCTTGAACGCGTCGGCCTCGGGCATGACGTTGGTGAAGAACGCGCTGTTCGCGTTGGCGAAATCGACCACGCCCGCTTTCAAGTTCTTCACCACCTCGAACGGATTCATCACCTTGGGCGCGCCGCCGAGATAGTTGATCCTGATCTTGCCGGCGCCGCGCTTGTTGATCTCGGCGACGAGCGCCTCGAAGCCGAGCGACTCCTGGGTGCCCTCGGCGAAGGAGCTCACCGCCTTGAGCGTGATCTCCTGTGCCGCGGCGCCGACGGCGAACACGGCGGAAAACGCGGCGAGCGCGAGGCGGCGCATGAGCATGGAGTTCCTCCCGGTTTGTTTGTTGCCTTGCAAGCAATCATAGCGTTGCCGGCCGAGAGCGCGGAAGAGCGCTGCTTCGCTCAAGGGACAGCCGAGAAGCCGGCGCGCGGCTCTACTTCATCTCGCCGAGCCAGAGGCTGTCGCCCGGCCGACGCGGGTCGGCCATGATCACGGCGGTATCGCCCGGCCGCCATTTCTGCGCGAGCTCGGACGGCAGCGCCGGGCTCTCGCCCGCATATTCCTGTCCGGCGCTGTAGGCGTAGTGGTAGCGGATGATCCAGCGCGGCTCACGCTTTACCCGGAGCGGCGACAGGCGGATGTCCGTGACGGTGGCCTCGAGGCGAATGCCGGCGCTCCTGAGCCGCCGCTCGCGCGCAC
>SBBV01000578.1 GCA_005240015.1 Candidatus Odyssella thessalonicensis
GGAGAAGAAGGCGCGCGTCGAGGACGCGCTGAACGCCACCCGGGCGGCGGTCGAGGAAGGCATCGTGCCGGGCGGCGGAGTGGCGCTGGTGAACAGCCAGGCGGCCCTCGACGGCCTCAAGCTCGATCATGACGAGCAGACCGGCGTGGCCATCGTGCGCAAGGCGCTCGAGGAGCCCCTCAAGCAGATCTGCGTGAACGCCGGCATCGAGGGCGCCATCGCCGTCGAGAAGGTGCGCGGCAGCGCGAAGGGCATCGGCCTCGACGGCCGCATCGGCGGGAAGTTCCTCCATCCCGGCCCGGGCTACGGCGGCTCGTGCTTCCCCAAGGACACGCTGGCGCTTGTGCGCACCGCGCAGGAGGCGAAGGCGCCGCTCCGCCTCGTCGAAACCGTCGTCGACATCAATGCGCGGCGCAAGAAATCGATGGTCGCGCGCGTCATCGCCGCCTGCGACGGGAGCGTGGCCGGCAAGACCGTGGCCGTGCTCGGCCTGACGTTCAAGCCCAACACCGACGACATGCGCGAGAGCCCGAGCCTCGACATCGTGCCGGCGCTGCTTGCGGGCGGCGCCAAGGTGCGCGCGCACGATCCCGAGGGCATGGCCGAGGCGAAGAAGCTCTTGAACGGCGTCGACTACTGCAGCGGCCCCTACGAGGCGATGAAGGGCGCCGATGCGCTGGTCATCATCACCGAATGGAACGCCTTCCGCAGCCTCGACCTTGCGCGCATGAAGGCACTGTTGAAATCGCCGGTCGTTGTCGATCTACGCAACATCTACAATCCGCGCGAGATGGAGGCGGCCGGCTTCAGATATTCCTCGATCGGCCGCCCGCCCGCGGCGTTCGAGGAGGAGTAATGACGCCGGTGATCCTCGCTCCAGCCATCCTGCGCGAGTACGACATCCGCGGCGTAGTCGGAAAAAATCTCACCGAGCGCGAGGCCCGCGCGATCGGCCGCGCGTTCGGTACGATGGTGGCACGGCGCGGCGGCAAGACGGTATGCCTCGGCTATGACGGCCGCGTCTCGTCGCCGGGCTTCGCCGCCGCCGCGGCCGAGGGGCTTTCCGAATGCGGCCTCACCGTGTGGCGTGTTGGTCGCGGGCCCACGCCGATGCTCTATTTCGCGGTGTTCCACTTCGGCGCCGACGGCGGCCTCATGATCACCGGCTCGCACAATCCGCCCGATCAGAACGGTTTCAAGATGACGCTGGGTCCCGCGCTCGGCGCGATGCCGCTGTTCGGCGGCGAGATCCAGGCGCTCGGCGAGCTCGTGCGCGCCGGCGATTACGCGAGCGGCAAAGGCTCGGTCGCCGAGCGCCCGGCCTTCGACGACTACCTCGCGCATCTGGCGGCAGAAGCGGGGACGGGCGGGAAGGAGCTGACAGTGGCTTGGGACGCCGGCAACGGCGCGGCGGGTGAGGCCATGCTGGCGCTCACCAAGAAGCTCCCGGGCCGGCACGTGGCGCTGTTCGCTGAAATCGACGGGCGCTTTCCCAACCATCATCCCGACCCGACCGTGGCGGCGAATCTCGCCGACCTCCAGGCCGCGGTGAAAAAAGAGAACGCGGACTACGGCGTCGCGTTCGACGGCGACGGCGATCGCATCGGCCTCGTCGATGGAAAAGCGCGCATCCTGTGGGCCGACCAGCTGATGGTGCTGTTCGCGCGCGATGTGCTCGGCGCCAAGCCCGGAAGCCCGGTGATCGCCGACGTGAAGGCGAGCCAGGTGCTCTACGACGAGATCGCGAAAGCGGGCGGGGAGCCGGTGATGTTCAAGACCGGCCACTCGCTGATCAAGGCGAAGATGAAGGAGCTGAAGGCGCCGCTCGCCGGCGAGATGAGCGGCCACATCTTCTTCGCCGACCGCAACAACGGCTATGACGACGGCCTCTATGCCGCGGCGCGGCTCTTCCGCATCCTCGGCGCGGCCGATTTCTCGCTCGCCGAGTTCCTCGACCGGCTGCCGCCGGTGGTCAACACGCCCGAGCTACGCTTTCCCGTGCCCGCCGAGCGCAAATGGGTCGTGATCGATGAGGTGCGCGAGCGCCTCGCTGCCGCCAAGGCCGACGTCAACGGCATCGACGGGGTGCGGGTGAAGACCGCGGACGGCTGGTGGCTGCTGCGCGCCTCGAACACGCAGGACGTGCTGGTGGCGCGCTGCGAGGCGTCCGACGCCGCCGGCCTGGCGCGGCTCAAGGCCCAGCTCGCACGCGAGCTGGCCGCTTCGGGCCTGTCTCTGCCTGCCGATGCCGCCGGCCACTGAGCCGCGCTTCGATTTCTTCTTCTACGGCACGCTGTGCGATGCCGACGTGCGCGCCGTCGTCGTCGGCCACGACAGTGAGACGGCGCCGGCGTTCCTCGACAATCACGAAGCCGTGCCGGTGCACGGCGGACGCTATCCGATCCTGCAGTTCCAGCGCGGCAGCATGGCCACGGGCGTGCTCTGCCGCAACCTCGGCCTCGTCGCGGCGGCGCGGCTCAGCTTCTTCGAGCACGATGGCTACGACTACGACCCCCGCCGGTTGACCGTCAGCCTCGGCGACCGCGCTGGCAGCGGCGGCGCGACGCAGCCGGCCTGGGTGTTCGTGCCGACGACGGCGCTTCGCCGCGGCATGGGGCGCTGGGACCTGTCCGAGTGGCAGCGCTTCGCCAAGCGCGATTTCCTCGCCCGCGCCACGCGCAAGATGCGCGCGCTCGAGCCGAAGCAGCTCGAGCCCTATATCGAACAGTGGAAGAAGCGGGCGGAGGCGGCCGGCGGCGGCCGACGCGATCGGATCTCGCGAGGCCAGATCTCGCGAGATTAAATCTCGTAGGAGATCGTACCGCAGTTGTAGCCCTTGCGCTCGAGCCGCTCGCAGACGCGCTCGGCACGCGACTCGGCGGCGAAGCCGAGCAGCCGCGCCGCATAAACGAAGCGGCCGCGCTGCTTGATGCGAACGACGCTCACCTTGGTCCCGGCGCGATCGGCTCGCGACAGGCTCCGCACGGCCTTCTGGGCCGCGGCCCGCGCCTGGCCAAGACGCTTGTAGACGCCGAGCTGCAGCCCGTAGCGCAGCTCGTCCTGCTCGGTATCGGCGACGTCGGAGCGGCTTTCGACCGTCGTCGGGCTTTCGAGCGAGGCGGATTGCACCGCATAGGAGACCGTGTGGCAGCGCAGCCCGCGCCGCGCCAAGTGGCGGCAGGTCTGGTTCGCCGCCGACTGGTTGAAGCCGAGCACGCGCGCCGCGTATTGCGTGCGGCGGCCCTGCTTGGTCGTGACCACGGCGATGCGCGTGCTGCCCGAGCGGAATGCGGCCGGTACGCTGTAGTAGGCTCTCTTTGCGGCGTTCTGGGCCTGGCCGTAGTTGCGATAGCGCCCGACATCGACGCCGAAGCGGGTCACCGTGGCGGGCGGCGGGCTGGCCTGGGCCGCCGGCGAGCGCGTGCTCGCCTCGGCGCGCGAGATCAGGGTGAAGCCCGAAGGCTTCTTCTTGGCGGCTTCCGCCAGGCGCCGGTCTTCGGCGTCGGCGGTCTCTTCCTCCTCGTCATCCTCGCGCGCCAGTGCGGCGACGTTGGCGGGCGGCGGCGGCGCGGCCACGCCGCGATAAGCGGTGCCGAGCAATGCATAGGCCGCTTGATAGCGTTGGCCGGAGGTGCGCCCGCCGAGCACGACGAGAATCGTTTTCTGCTGACCGTGGGTGGCGGTGACGACGACGTTGAAGCCGGAAGCGCGCGTGTAGCCGGTCTTCATGCCGGTCACGTCGCTGCGCGCGTGCAGCAGGCGATTGGAGTTGCGGAAGGTGCGGGCGCCCCACTGAAAATAGCGCCGCGCGAAATACTGCGAGTACTTGGGATAGTGGGCATGGAGCGCGCGGGCGAGCACGGCCATGTCGCGCGCGGTGGTGTACGCGCCGGCCGCGGGCAGGCCCGACGCGTTCCGGAAGGTGGTCGCGTTCATGCCGAGCGCGCGCGCCTTGGCGGTCATGCGCTGGGCGAACGCGTATTCGCTGCCGCCGGCCAGGAACTCGCCCATCGCCGCCGCAGCGTCGTTGGCCGACTTCACCGACATGGCGAGGATCAGCTGCTCGACGGTGACCTCCATGCCTGGTCGAAGGTAGAGCTTGGAGGGCGCCTTGGCAGCCGCCTGGAAAGACACCGGGACGCGCGTGCCCAGCGTGATCTTGCCCTGCTCGAGCGCCTCAAATGTCAGATAGAGCGTCATCATCTTGGCCAGCGAAGCCGGCGGATGAGGGGAGTAGGCGCGGTAGGCGCTGAGCACGCGGCCGCTGCCCTCGTCCATCAATATCGAGGCAGCAATCGTGGCGTCCGCACGTGGCGCCGCCGCTATCGCTACGGACGCGCCAAGTAAAACGCCAAATACTCGGCGCGTTATGGTAATGTACTTTTGCGGAATCCCTGCGACGCGCGCAACGCTCGTCTTCACCATTCCCTTGCCCCACACGTCCCCGGGGAAGTAATACTCGACGGCGGCCGCGAAATTCGCTTCCCCGCGCGACGGTATTTATTTGAGGACGATTTGTCTAGTGCCCATTTCCCTTGACTATACGCGACGTTGTCGGGGGCTATCCCCGATTTCGCCTGAATGCGGCCACGCCTGCGCCACGGCGATGGCGCCCCGCCTCGACAACGCATCTTAATAGGCGCTGGTTAACGAAGATTTCGCGCGCGGTCGATTCGACCATATTGCATATGCAAAGTGTGATTGTGCGCTGCACAATTTTTCTTGACACCCACTAGGACCTGCCATAAACGCGAAATCGGCGAGCGGCCCAGCTCTGATTCTTTTGCACTGCACAGGCCTTTTCCCGATCCCTGCCGCGCGCGTTCGAGGACAGGGGTGAGGGGCAGGGAGCGGGTGCCGTGCCGCAAGGGGCAAACCTTTCAAGCGATCCAAGGAGTTGCGAGCATGTCCAAGACCGAAACCGCGAACCCCAAGGCGGCCAAGACCCAAGAGGCCGTGGAGAAGACCCTCAAGGCCAATCAGGCCGCGGCCGAGAAGGCCGTGAAGGTCGGCAAGGAGACCGCCGAGAAGGCGTTGAAGGCCAGCTCCGAGGCCGTGACCAAGGCCTATGACCAGGCGCTCAGCGCCGCCAAGGAGACCGTGCAGAAGACGTTTCCGCAGGCCGCCGCGCGATTCGAAGAGCTCGCCGGACTGCAGCGCGCCAATCTCGAGGCGCTGTTCTCGGCCGGCACGGTGGCGATGAAGAACGTCGAGACGCTGTCCGAAGAGGTGCTCGCGTTCAACAGGAAGGCGATGGAAGAGAGCGTCGCCAACGCCAAGAAGCTGATGGAGTGCAAGACCGTGCAGGAGGTGGTCGAGCTCCAGACCGATCTCTGCTGCGCGCAGCTCGAGACGATTGTAGCGCAGGGCACCAAGTTCACCGATCTCGCGCTCAAGATGGCCGGCGAGATTGCGGAGCCGATGCAGGCGCGCTTCGGCGAAACGGTGGAAAAACTGGGCAAGCCGCTCGCCGCCTGAGCAGAAGAGCTAGGATGTGGAGAAAGGGCCCGGCGCCGCGCGGCGCCGGGCCTTTTTGTTGCCGCGTTCGGGGCGCTTCATCCACCGGCGTGCCCCTAACCAATTTCGCCCCTAGCGGCGGGACCTTGATTTTGAATATGATTCGCCAAACTTACCGGGAC
>SBBV01000070.1 GCA_005240015.1 Candidatus Odyssella thessalonicensis
CGTCCGCCGCCGACGCATCTCCTCGTAGAAATTCCTAGCCCGAAGCGTCAACTCGGCGGGCGGCCGCCGCTCGAAGTCGGCCAGCGGCTCGAATTCGGGCCGGAGAGGGCGGTCGGGCATCGCAAAGCTCCTCGGAAATCCTTGGTCGTTCAGATATAATCGGTTTGCGCCGCGCGGGTGCAGGACAGGCCGGGGGGCTTGTGGTCGTCCTGCGCGGCAGGGGGAGTGCCGACCGCATGGCCGAGCCATCCGCGATAGCGTCAACGCCAGCCCGGGCGGCTGAACCCGCGAGCGCAGCGCCGGCCGTCCTCGCGCCGCCGGCCGTTGCCGTCCCCCCGCTGGCCGAGCCGAGCTTCACCCAGCGCTGGCACGGCTACTACACCGAAAAGCGCATCGTGCACCAATGGTTCCAGGTGCATCTGCTCTCGACGCTGACCGTGAAGCGTGTGCTCGAGGTGGGGCCTTATCTCGGGCTCGTCACGGCCATGCTGGCCAGCGCCGGCTACGAGGTCACGACCTTCGACGTGACCGACAAGCCGCCGCCGGTCGGCGCGAAAGGTCATATCCAGGGCGATCTCACCGCGCTCGATCCGGCACGCATCCGCGGCTTCGATGCCATTCTCTGCTGCGAGACCCTCGAGCACCTGCCTTGGGGCGAGGTCGGCGGCGTGCTCGCGGCGCTCGCCCGCTCGGGCGCGCCTTATCTCGTGATGTCGGTGCCCTACGAGGGCGCGCAGATCGGGTGGAGCTTCTATGCCAACGCGCACACGCTGCGGCACCGCCTGTTCACGCGGTGGCTGCGGTTCTTCCAACGCTTCCGCATCGCCAGCATGACCGACATCGACGCGCACAAGTGGGAAGTGGGATACAAGGGATACAGCCTCGCCACGCTTAAGGGAAAAGTAGCGAACAGCGGCTGGCAGCCGGTGGCCCAGCATTTCACCGAGGGCTGCCGCTCGGTTTTCCTCGTCTGCCGCAATTCAGTGGACAGAGGACAGCGAACAGAGGACAGATAGAAGCGAAGAAGGGGCTTCCGGGGCCGCCCTACTTCTGTCCTCTGTCTCCAGTAGTCTGTTCTTCGACATGCGCCACGGCCCCAAGACCAAGCAGACCATCCTCGACCAAGCCTTGAAGCTCTTCGTCGAGCAGGGCTTCACCGAAACCACGACGCGCGACATCGCTCAGGCCTGCGGCATCTCCGAAGGCGCCATCTACCGCCACTTCCAAAGCAAGGACGAGATCGGCTGGGAGCTGTTCCACGCCAGCTACGCCACGATGGCCGAGCGCCTCCAGGGTTTCATCGATGCGGCGCCCGATTTCGCCGCCGCCTTGAAGGCGATCATCGTCGACCTCTGCAAGCTGTTCGACGAGGAGCCCTATCGCTTCCGCTACCTGCTGCTGGCGCAGCACAACTTCCTCCACCGCGTCACCGCCAAGATGAAGAGCCCGATCAAGGTGCTGCGCGGCTTGATCGAGCGCGGCATCGCCGAGCGCAAAGTGACGGTGAAGGACGCGGCGCTGGCCACGGCGTTCGCGCAGGGCCCGCTCTTGTTCACAGCGCAGTCGATCGTCTACCGCGCGGTCGAGCCGCCGCTGGCCCGCATGGCCGACGAGATCTACGCGGCGACCTTGCGCGCGATCGGAGCCGATCAGGCGCGGTAGGACGCCGGACCGCGCCGCCGCTCGATCGCTTGTCCTTTTCCGCAACGCAAGCCCCGTCTATGTTCTGGGCAATGCGAGCACGCGAGAGGACTTGGGATATGGTCGAAACACTTCATCACTGGATCGGCGGCGAGCGGGTCAAGGGCGGACCCAGTTTCGGCGACGTCTTCAACCCCGCCACCGGCGAGCTTTCCGCCAAGGTGCCGCTCGGCGATGCCGCCGTGGTCGCGCGCGCGGTCGAGGCGGCGCAGGCCGCGTTCCCCGGCTGGGCGGCGACCCCGCCGCTGCTGCGCGCGCGCGTGCTGTTCAAGTTCAAGGCCTTGATGGAATCGCGCATCGAGGAGCTGGCGCGCATCGTCACCTCGGAGCACGGCAAGGTCATCGACGACGCCAAGGGCTCGATCACGCGCGGGCTCGAGGTGGTCGAGTTCGCGTGCGGCATCCCGCAGCTCTTGAAGGGCGAGTTCACCGAGCAGGTCGCGCGCGGCGTCGACAGCTACAGCATGCGCCAGCCGCTCGGCGTCGTCGCCGGGATCACGCCGTTCAACTTCCCGGCCATGGTGCCGATGTGGATGTTCCCGGTCGCGATCGCGTGCGGCAACACGTTCATCCTGAAGCCCTCGGAGAAGGACCCGTCGGCCTCGCTGTTCATGGCCGACCTGTTCGCCGAAGCGGGGCTGCCCAAGGGCGTGTTCAACGTCGTCCACGGCGCCAAGGATGCGGTCGACGCGATCCTGCATCACCCCGGCATCGCGGCGGTGAGCTTCGTCGGCTCGACGCCGATCGCCGAGTACATCTATCGCACCGCCGCCGCGAACCAGAAGCGCGTGCAGGCGCTGGGCGGCGCCAAGAACCACCTCGTCGTCATGCCGGACGCCGACATGGACCAGGCGGCGGACGCGCTGATCGGCGCCGCCTACGGCTCGGCCGGCGAGCGCTGCATGGCGGTGTCGGTCGCGGTCACGGTCGGCGGCGCGGCGGAACCGCTGCTCGAGAAGCTCGTGCCGAAGGCGCGGGCGCTGCGCGTCGGCCCCGGCGCCGATCCGGCCTCGCAAATGGGCCCGCTCGTCACCAAGGAGCACCACGCGAAGGTGCGCGGCTATGTCGATCTCGGCGTGAAGGAAGGCGCCGAGCTCGTGGTCGACGGGCGCGACATCAAGCTGCAAGGCTACGAGAAGGGCTATTTCCTGGGACCGTGCCTGTTCGACAAGGTCAGGCCCGAGATGCGCATCTACAAGGAGGAGATCTTCGGGCCGGTGCTCTCGGTCGTGCGCACCAAGAGCTTCGACGAGGCGGCGATGCTCGTCGACAAGCACGAGTTCGGCAACGGCGTCGCGATCTTCACGCGCGACGGCGACGCGGCCCGCGATTTCGCCGCGCGCACGCAGACCGGCATGGTCGGCGTCAACGTGCCGATCCCGGTGCCGATGGCGTTCCACAGCTTCGGCGGCTGGAAGCGGTCCCTCTTCGGCGACACGTCGATGCACGGGCCCGAAGGCGTGCGCTTCTACACGAGGCTGAAGACGGTGACCGCGCGCTGGCCGACCGGCATCCGCGCCGGCGCCGAGTTCATCATGCCGACGACGCGGTAGGCGAGAGTTCGATCATTCGGCGCACCGGGAGGGGAGGCGAGATGACGCGAGTGGCGCGGTGCAGTTGCGGATCGCTGCGGGTCGAGGCTGAAGGCGAGCCGACCGCCGTCGCGGTCTGCCACTGCCTCGAGTGCCAGCGCCGCTCGGGCTCGGTGCTGTCGGTCGGCGCACATTTCCCGAAGGATCGCGTTCGGACAACAGGCACGAGCAAGGTCTATGTCCGCGCCGCCGAGTCCGGCCGCTCCTTCCGCCAGCACTTCTGCCCCGAGTGCGGCAGCTCGGTGTACTGGGAAGGCGAGATGATTCCCGATGCGATCAGCATCTTCGTCGGC
>SBBV01000093.1 GCA_005240015.1 Candidatus Odyssella thessalonicensis
AGCTTCAGGCGAAGCGCGCCTCGGCGCGCTTCGCCCCGAAGCATTCCGAAGGAATGCGACCGTGAACGTGCTCGCGGTCACCGGCCTCGCCAAGGCGTTCGGCGGCGTGCAGGCCGTGGGCGGCGTCTCGTTCACGCTTGCGGCCGGCGAGCTGCTGGCGCTGATCGGCCCCAACGGCGCCGGCAAGACGACGTGCTTCAACATGCTGAACGGGCAGCTCGAGCCCGATGCCGGCCGCGTCGTGTTCCAGGAGCGCGACATCACCGGCTGGCCGCCGCGCCGCGTCTGGCGCCTCGGCGTGGGGCGCACGTTTCAGATCACCGCCACCTTCGCCTCGATGACCGTGCGCGAGAACGTGCAGATGGCCCTGATCAGCCATCGCCGCCGCAGCCGCGCGCTGTTCCCGCGCGTGGACCGGATGCATGTCGAGGAGGCGATGGCGCTGCTCTCGCTCGTCGGCATGGCCGACCAGTACGACCGCGCCTGCAGCGTGCTGGCCTATGGCGATCTGAAGCGCGTCGAGCTCGCCGTGGCGCTCGCCAACAAGCCGAAGCTCCTCCTGATGGACGAGCCCACCGCCGGCATGGCGCCCAAGGAACGCATCGCCTTGATGGCGCTCACCGCCGAGATCGTGCGCCGCGAGAACATCAGCGTGCTGTTCACCGAGCACGACATGGACGTGGTGTTCGCGCATGCCGACCGCATCATGGTGATGAACCGCGGCCTGCTCATCGCCGAAGGCAAGCCCGCCGAGGTCCGCGCCGACAAGACGGTGCAGGACATCTACCTCGGCTCCATGCACGGGCTCGCGGCCTGATGCCGGCGCGCCCCCTTCCGCGCCCGTCATCCCGACCGGAGCGAGCCGTTCTTACGGCTCGCGAAGTGGAGGGATCGCGGGCCAATTGGCGGACGATCCCTCCGCTCCGCGGGCGCGCCGAGTGGCGCGCCCGCTCCGGTCGGGATGACGCTGAAATCGGGGGCTCCTTGCGATGACGGCGATGCTCTCCATCTCAGGCCTGAACGCCTTCTATGGCCGCGCGCACATCCTGTTCGATCTCGCGCTCGAGGTTGGCGCCGGCGAAGTCGTGGTGCTGCTCGGCCGCAACGGCGCCGGCAAGTCGACGACGCTCAAATCGATCATCGGCCTCGTCCGCCCGAGCTCGGGCTCGATCCGCTTCGACGGCGCCGAGATCGCCGGCGCGGAGCCGTTCCGCATCGCGCGCCTGGGCCTCGGCTACGTGC
The DNA here is from genome assembly GCA_005240015.1 of Candidatus Odyssella thessalonicensis. Lineage (GTDB taxonomy): Bacteria > Pseudomonadota > Alphaproteobacteria > Bin65 > Bin65 > SBBV01. The sequence continues at coordinate 1,243 of SBBV01000093.1, forward strand.
CCGAGGAGCGCCGCATCTTCACGGATCTGAGCGTCGCCGAGAATCTCGAGGTCGGCCGCCAGCGGGCGCGCGACGGCGCTTCGCCCTGGACCGCCGAGCGCCTGTTCCGGCTCTTTCCCAACCTCGGCGAGATGCGCGACCGCGCCGGCGGCCGCATGAGCGGCGGCGAGCAGCAGATGCTCACGATCGCGCGCACGCTGATGGGCAATCCGCGCCTCGTCCTCCTGGATGAGCCTTCCGAAGGCTTGGCACCCGTCATCGTCCAGCAACTCGCGCGCACGATCGCCGAGATCAAGGCGCAGGGAATCTCGGTGCTGCTGTGCGAGCAGAACCTCCACTTTGCCGCCCACGTCGCCGACCGCGCCTACATCATCGAGAAGGGTGCCATCCGCTTCCACGGCACGATGCAGGCGCTGATGGCGGATGAGGCCGTGCGTAAGGCTTATCTGACGGTATAGCCCTATCCGTCATCCTGAGCGAAGCGAAGGATCTCTTGCATGCAGGTGTGCGCGTCGCCGGCGAGGCCCCCGCCCTGCGCGCGAGAGATCCTTCGCTTCGCTCAGGATGACGGTTTGGGGTGGTTTGATCAGAGCGGGATATGAAACCGCTTCAGCGCCTCTTCGTCGACCTCGATGCCGAGACCGGGCGCGTCGCCGACGGTGACGATGCCGCGCTCCACCTTGATCGGCGCTTTGAGGATCCGATCGCGCAGCGGGTTGTCGCCGACGTCATATTCCAGGAACACCGGATCGGGCTCGTTGTCCGAATGCGGGAACGGCGGCAGCGCGGCGATGAACTGGATCGCGGCCGCGACGCCGACGCCCGAGCCCCAGACATGCGGCATGAGCCGCTTGTTGTGGACCTTGGAGAGGGTCGCGATCTTGAGCGCCTCGTCGAAGCCGCCGACCGAGGCGATGTCGGGCTGGGCGATGTCGAGACCTCCGTGAAACAGGCGCTGGAAGTCGAACGCGGTGAAGTGCGACTCACCCGCCGCGACCGGCACCGTCGCGCGCTCGGCGAGCGCGGCATAGCCGGCATAGTCCTGCGGCGGCAGCGGCTCCTCGTACCAATAGGGCCTGAACGGCGCGATCAGCCGCATGCTTTCGAGCGCGCGGTCGACCGTGTAGTTGCCGTTGACGTCGACCATGAGGATCGCGTCATCGCCGATGATCGAGCGCGCGAGCGCGCAGCGCCGCACATCCGATTCGAGCGAGAGCCCGATCTTGATCTTGTAGGCGGTGAAGCCCTTCCCCGCCTCGCCCCTGAGCTGGCGCTCCAAGTCGGGATCGGGATTGCGCGTGACGTAGCCATCCGAGGCATAGGCGATGATGCGCTCGCGCGCCTTGCCGCCGAGCAGCTTGTGCGCCGGCACGCCGAGCGTCTTCCCGAGCGCGTCGTAGATCGCGACGTTGATGCCGCTATAGGCGACGACGAGCGCGTTCTGGATGCCGAGGTGGTACCAGCGGCCGAGCAGGCGCTGCCAGATGATCTCGCGGTCGAACGGGTCGGTGCCGCGGAATTGCGGCGCCAGCAGCTTCCAATAGCCGGCGGTGGCCTCGGGCGGACCCAGCGCCTCGCCCCAGCCGACGACGCCGTTGTCGAGCGTGAGCTTCACGAGCGCCACGGTGCGCCGCGGGGCGAGCAGCCGCGAGGCGCCGTATTCCTTGCCCGGCGCGTGCTTGTGCTCGAGCCCGATCAGCTCGAGGTCGTCGATCTTGAGCCGCATCGCCTCCTCCCGCCATGCTGCCGGTTGGCCCGGTTTCGTGCCTCTTTACGGCAGCCGGGCGCTTCTGGCAAATTGTATGTGTACGAACGAATTTTCCTGGCAAAGCCGAGGCAGCGGATGCGCTTGAAAGTGAACAGGGAGCCGGGGAGCCGGGGAGAAGTAAGATTGCGCGCGCGG
>SBBV01000374.1 GCA_005240015.1 Candidatus Odyssella thessalonicensis
AGGCGGCGAGCCGCGCCTCGCCGGCCGCATCGAGCCGCTTCATCGTGCGGCGGCGGTTCAAGATCGTGTGGCCTTCCCAATTGCCGTCCGGGGTCACGTCGTAGGCGAGCTTGAACTGAGGGGCATCGGCGCCCAACAGCGCATCGATCTCGGCCGCGATCCAGACGTAGAACTTCCCCTCCTCGCCTTCGCTGTCGGCGTCGAGCGTGCCGGCATAGGCGCCGGCATTGCCCGCCTCGACCCGCATCTCGCGGAGAAGCCAGCCGATCGTCTCGGCCACGCGCTCGGCATAGAGCGGCTTCTTCGTCTCTTGCCACGCGCTTGTCAGCAGATCGACGAGCTGCGCATTGTCGTAGAGCATCTTCTCGAAATGCGGCACGAGCCAGATCGCGTCGGTGGCATAGCGCGCGAAGCCGCCGCCCAGGTGATCGTAGATGCCGCCGTCGCACATGCGGTCGAGCGTCAAGAGCACGGCGTTCTTCATCTCGGCGTCGCCGCTCTTCTTCGCCTGCCGCCAGAGCAGCTCGAACACCGCGCATTGCGGGAATTTGGGCGCGCCGGCGAGCCCGCCATGCTCGCGGTCGACGTGACCGAGATAATGCTGCGCCACGCGCTCGATCACGACCGGCGCGATGCGCTTCTCGCCCTGCCGGTTCTCGCCGAGCTGGGTCAGCGCGTTCTTCAGCGCATCGACGTTGCTTTTGACCTTCTCGCCCTCGGATTTGTAGATCGCGGCGATGCGCTCCAGCACGCGGCGGAAGCTGGGCCGGCCGTAGCGGTCCTCGGGCGGGAAGTAGGTGCCGCCCCAGAACGGCTCGCCCGCGGGCGTGAGGAACATCGTGAGCGGCCAGCCGCCATGCTCGCCCAGGAGCGCCAGCGCATTCTGATAGATCGCGTCGACGTCGGGCCGCTCCTCGCGGTCGACTTTGATGTTGACGAAGAGCTCGTTCATGAGGCGCGCCGTCGCCTCGTCCTCGAAACTCTCATGCGCCATCACGTGGCACCAATGGCAGGCGGCGTAACCGACCGAGAGCAGCACGGCCTTCCCCTCGCGCTTGGCGCGTGCGAAGGCCTCGGGGCCCCACGCCATCCAGTGCACCGGATTGTCCTTGTGCTGGAGCAGGTAGGGCGAGGTCTCGCGGTCGAGGAGATTGGCGGCGGGGCTGGGGGCGTCATTCATGAGGGCGCTCTCTCATCCGTCTGGGGCGGGCCGCTCGATGCCGAGACATCGAGACATAAGGCCAATGACGACGCGGGGAAGGCGTTGCGGCATTGTCGTATCGCGGCTCTCGGTTCTCTAGAATTGTCCCGCGGCTTGCAACCTACCGAGGCGGCCATGGCCAGGCTCCATCACTTCGTATGAAGCGGATTGCGATTATGGTCGCGGTGCTCGGCGCCGCGCTGCCGGCACGGGCCCAGGAGACCGCGATGGTTCCGGTTCAGGTCGACGGCGAGACCGTGCGACTCGAGATGCGCTTCTACAAGCCGACGCGCCAGGGCCGCGTGCCGACACTTGTCTTCAACCACGGCTCCACCGGCCGCGGCGACAATGTGAGCCTCTACACCCGCACCTTCGACGCGCCCGCGGTAGCGCGCTTCTTCGTCGAGCGAGGCTGGGCCGTGGTGATGCCGCAGCGACGCGGGCGCGGCGCTTCGGAGGGGAGATACGCCGAAGGGTTGGACCCGGTGGGAGCGCGCGGCTATGTCTGCGACACCGGCATCACGATCACGGGTGCGGACCGCGCGTTGCGCGACGTCAGGGCCGCGATGGACGCGATCCGCGCGATGCCCTTCGTCGACGCGCGCCGCATGCTCATCGGCGGCATCTCGCGCGGCGGAATCCTCAGCATCGCCTACGCCGGTGCGCATCCGGAGGAGGTGGTGGGTGTCGTCAATTTCGTCGGTGGCTGGATGGGCACTGCCTGCGGCAACGCCGCTACCACGAACCAGTCGCTGTTCGAGCGCGGCGCGCGCTTCCGCGGCCCGACCTTGTGGCTCTATGGCGACCGCGACCCGTTCTACAGCCTCGCCCACAGCCGCGCGAACTTCGCCGCCTTTACGGCCGCGGGCGGCAAGGGCGTGTTCCACGAGTACCCGCCGCCGCCGGGGCGCAACGGCCATGCCATCGCGAGTGACGCAGGGCTTTGGTCGCAGCAGGTCGATGATTATCTCAAGCTGATAGCGCCCCCGCCCGTCCGGCCAGCGCGACGCTAGCCGGCCGACGCGCGTTGACGGCACGATCCGGCTCTGATTTTGATGCGCCCACAACGAAGGATGAATTCATGCCCGCCGATCCCGCCCGCTATTTCGAGCGCCACGTCTTCGTCTGCACCAATGTGCGCGAGAAGGGGCATCCGCGCGGCTGCTGCTCCGAGAAAGGCTCGGTGGCGCTGCGCGACTACATGAAGGCCAAGTGCAAGGAACTGGGGCTGGGCGGGCGCAAGGTGCGCGTCAACATTGCCGGCTGCCTCGACCGCTGCGAGCTCGGGCCCAACCTCGTGATCTATCCCGAGGGCGTCTGGTACACCTACAGGAACGAAGCCGATCTCGACGAGATCATCCGCGTGCACCTGATCGAGGGCGGCCGCGTCGGGCGGCTGATGCTGCAACCGCAGGACGTGCTGCCGCGTGACCGCGAGAAGCGCCTGGCCGGAGCCGCCGCCGCTTCGTGAGCGGCACCGACACGATCTTCGCGCTCTCGACCGCGCGCGGGCGCAGCGCGATCGCGGTCATCCGAGTCTCAGGGCCGAACGCCGCCGGCGCGCTCGAGGCGCTCGCGCCGCGCGTGCGCGCACAACCGAGAGTAGCAACGCTCGCAAAGCTGCGCGACCCGGCGAGCGGCGAGGCGATCGACGACGCGCTCGTGCTCTGGTTCCCGGCGCCGAGGAGCGAGACCGGCGAGGACGTCGTCGAGCTGCAGGTGCATGGCGGCCGCGCCGTCATCGCCGGCGTGCTCGATGCGCTGGCCACGCTGCCCGGATTCCGCCCCGCCGAGCCGGGCGAATTCACCAAGCGCGCGTTCCTGAACGGCAAGGTCGATCTCACCGCCGCCGAGGGCCTGCTCGACCTGGTCGAGGCGGAGACCGCAGCCCAGCGGCGCCAGGCGCTGCGCCAGATGGAGGGCGGGCTCGCCCGACTCTACGAGGATTGGCGCACGCGCCTCGTGCGCGCGCTCGCCCATCTCGAGGCCGAGATCGATTTCGCCGACGAGGATCTGCCGGGCGGCGTCGCCGCAAGAGCTCTGGGCGAGCTACGGGTGCTCGGCGGCGAAATCCGGGGCCACCTCGATGACCGGCGCCGCGGCGAGCTGCTGCGCGAGGGACTCTCGGTCGCCATCCTCGGCGCGCCGAATGTAGGCAAGTCTTCACTTTTAAATGCGCTGACACGGCGCGAGACGGCGATTGTGTCCTCGATTGCCGGAACCACACGCGACATCGTCGAGGCGCGACTCGATCTCGGCGGCTATCCGATCCTGCTCGCCGACACCGCCGGCCTGCGCGAAGTGGCCGAAGGCGGCGATCCGATCGAGCGCGAGGGCGTGCGCCGCGCGCTCGCGCGCGCCGAACAGGCGGACCTCAAGCTCCTGGTTTTCGAAGCGGGCCGCGCGCCGGATCCAGCAACCGCAGCTATGACCGGACCGGACTCTATCCTCATCGCGAACAAGGCGGATCTGCTTGCGGCGCCCACAGCGCCGGCCGGAGCAATGCTCGTGTCGGCGACCACCGGCCAGGGCCTCGACGCGTTACGTGCGCGCATGCTCGCCGAAGCCGAGACGCGCCTGGAGGCGGGCGGTTCGCCGGCGATCACCCGCGCGCGCCATCGCTCGGCGCTGCTCGAATGTGTCGCCAGCTTGGAGCGGGCGGAGGGGGCGGGGTCGCCGGAACTTGTCGCCGAGGATGTCCGCCTCGCCGCCCGAGCCCTAGGGCGAATCACCGGTAGGGTCGAAGTCGACGACCTGCTCGACGTGATCTTCCGCGAATTCTGCATCGGCAAATAGCCGGCAGTTGTTTCACGTGAAACAGTCGGCCGTGGAGGCTCGGCAGACTCCACGGCCTCCGCGTGATCGAAATTGTCCTCTGTTTTCGCGCCTCACGCGATTGTATCTATCGCCGCGATGGAGAGTTTCGACGTCATTGTCATCGGCGGCGGGCACGCCGGGTGTGAGGCGGCCGCCGTTGCCGCGCGCATGGGCGCGCGCACGCTTTTGGTCACCCACAAGGTCGAGACCATCGGCGAGATGTCCTGCAACCCGGCCATCGGCGGCCTGGCCAAGGGTCACCTCGTCCGCGAGATCGACGCGCTCGACGGCGTCATGGGCCGCGCGACCGATCTTGCCGGCATCCAGTTCCGCATCCTCAATCGCAGCAAGGGGCCGGCCGTCTGGGGCCCGCGCGCCCAGGCCGACCGCAAGCTCTATCGCCAGGCCATGCAGGGCCTGCTGGCAGAACAGACCGGTCTCACCATCAAGGCGGCCGCGGTCGAGGACCTGATCCTCGACAAGGCCAATCGCGCCGCCGGGGTGCTGACGGCCGATGGCGAGGAGATTCTTGCGGGCGCCGTCGTGATCACGACCGGCACCTTCCTGCGCGGCCTCATCCATATCGGCGAGGAGAAGATCGCGGCCGGCCGCGTCAACGAAGCGCCGTCGCTGGGCCTCTCGCGCACCCTTGCGCGGTTCGGCTTTCCACTCGGCCGGCTCAAGACCGGCACTCCGCCGCGCCTCGACGGCAAGACCATCGACTGGGCCGGCCTTGAGGTTCAGCCTGGGGACGATCCGCCGCCGCCGTTTTCGTACCTGACCGACCGGATCCGCGTCCCCCAGGTCGTTTGCCACATCACCGGCACGACCGCGGCGAGCCACGAGATCATCCGCGCCAACCTGCATCGTGCGCCGATGTATTCGGGGCAGATCGAAAGCACCGGCCCGCGCTATTGCCCCTCGATCGAGGACAAGGTCGTGCGGTTCGGCCAGCGCGAGCGGCACCAGATCTTCCTCGAGCCCGAGGGCCTCGACGACGATACGGTCTACCCGAACGGGATCTCGACCTCGCTGCCGCGCGACGTGCAGGCCCAGCTGCTGAAGACGATCCCCGGCCTCGAACGCGCGCGCATGATCCGCCCGGGCTACGCGATCGAGTACGATTTCGTCGATCCGCGGGAGCTCGCGCCGACGCTCGAAACCAGGCGGATTCCGCGGCTTTTCTTCGCTGGCCAGATCAACGGCACGACCGGATACGAGGAGGCGGCGGCACAAGGCCTGGTGGCTGGCATCAATGCGGCGCGCGCCGTTTCCGGCGGAGCGCCCTTCATCCTCGATCGTGCCGACGCCTATATCGGCGTGCTGATCGACGACCTGGTCACGCTCGGCACGCGCGAGCCCTATCGCATGTTCACCTCGCGCGCCGAGTATCGGCTGACCCTCCGCGCCGACAATGCCGACCAGCGACTGACGCCGCTCGGCATCGCCATCGGCTGCGTGGGCGCCGAGCGAAGCCGGGCCTTCGCGACCAAGCACGCAGCGATCGATGCCGCGCGCCAGCTCATTCGCGGCTTGGCCCTGAGCCCGAGCGAGCTCGCCAAGCGCGGCATCGCCGTGAACCAGGACGGTATCGCCCGCTCCGCCTTTGAGCTGCTTGGCCGGCCCGGAATGACGCTCGGCCGGCTGGCCGAGGTCTGGCCCGAGCTTAGGGGCCTCCGGGAGGACATCGTCGAGGAGCTTGAGATCGAGGCGCGCTACCGCGGCTACCTCGATCGCCAGGAGGCCGACATCCGTGCGTTCCGCCGCGATGAGAGCCTCGCCCTGCCCGCCTCGCTCGATTACGACGCTGTCGGCAGCCTCTCCGCCGAGGTGCGCCAGAAGCTCAAGGCCGTGCGCCCCGCTACCCTTGGCGCGGCCGGCCGAATCTCGGGCATAACCCCGGCCGCACTGGTCGCCCTGCTCCGCCATGTCAGGAAGGTCCCGCGCGTGCGGAACGCGGCCTAGGCGGGCGGATTTGGTGCGCCAGCCTTACTACGGCGCCGAAGACTTCCGCCGCGACACCGGTGTTTCACGTGAAACACTGGGCCGGCTGGCGACATACGTCGAACTCCTGCGGAAGTGGAACCGCCGCATCAACCTGATCGGCCGAGACACCGAGGCCGATCTCTGGCGGCGGCATCTCCTCGATTCGGCTCAGCTTCTCGAGCTCATCCCAAAGTCTGCGCGCTCGATCGCGGACGCCGGCGCGGGTGCCGGGCTGCCGGGACTTATCCTCAGCGTCTTGAACATCTCTGCCCAAATTCACTTGATCGAACCGGATCGCCGCAAGGCCGCCTTCTTGCGTGAGGCGATCCGCGTCACCCAATCCACTGCTATTGTTCACGAATCGCGGGTCGAGGAGGTTAAACTCCCGGCTCAGGACGTAATCGTAGCGAGGGCCTTGGCGCCTCTCGACAGGCTGCTCGAAATGGTCGAAAAGCTGGTTTCTATCCACACTGTGTGCATTTTCCCCAAGGGCGCACAGGCGGAACAAGAATTGACCGCCGCTCGGGCGCGCTGGATTATGCAGGCGCGACAGGTGCCTAGCCGCACCGATCCGGCGGGTCGCATCCTCGTACTGACGGAGGTTGCCCGTGTCTGACCCCGAGACGCCTGGCGAAGACGCCGCGGCTCCCCCGCCGCCCACCGGCGCGGGCACGGTGCGGCGCGGGCGGATCCTCGCCATTGCCAATCAGAAGGGTGGAGTCGGCAAGACCACGACGACGATCAACTTAGCCACTGCCCTCGCCGCCGTCGGCCAGTCGGTTCTGATCGTCGATCTCGACCCGCAGGCGAACGCGACAACTGGGCTCGGCCTTCCGCCCTCGTCGCAGCGCTTGAACGCCTACGACCTGCTGCTCGGCGCGGCCACGCTGCCGGAGATCGCGCAGAAAACCTTGGTGCCGGGCCTCGACATCATCCCGACCACCGTGCACCTCGCCGGCGCCGAGATCGAGCTCGTTGGCCTCACGCGGCGCGAGTTCCGCCTGCATGACGCGATCGAGAACCGCTGCGGCGCCTGGGATTTCG
>SBBV01000389.1 GCA_005240015.1 Candidatus Odyssella thessalonicensis
CCTCGCCGCATCGGCACCTTCGCCGCCGTGGGCGCGCTCATGTTCGCGCTCGGCCTCGGCGTCGCCACCACCTTCGAGGCCAAATTCCCGACGGCACTCGGCCAGGCCAAGGACCAGCCGGCCGCCACCGAGCCCAAGGCGCCGCCGCCCAAGACGGGCGAGCTTTCGCTGCCCGACCTCGTCGAGCGGCTCGTGCCCTCGGTCGTCAACATCGCCACCATTGCCGGCCAGGCGCAGGCGCGGCCGGCGCAGCGGCCCGATGCGCCGTTCGACGAATATTTCCGTGACTATTTCGAGCGCCACGCGCCGCCGCGCCAGGGCTCGGCCGTGGGCTCGGGCTTCATCATCTCGAACGACGGCTACATCGTCACCAACAACCACGTCATCGCCAACGCCACCGAGATCAAGGTCATCCTACACGACGGCACGACCCTGCCGGCCAAGCTCGTCGGCAAGGATCCGCGCGCCGACTTGGCGGTGCTGAAGGTCGACACGCAGCTGAAGCTCACGCCCGTCACCTGGGGCAAGTCCGAGACCGTGCGGCTCGGCGAGAGCGTGATCGCGATCGGCAATCCGTTCGGCCTCGGCGGCACGGTGACCACCGGCATCATCTCGGCGCTGAACCGCCACCTCTCGAACTTCGGCGGCATCCCGGGCTCGTCCTTCGTCGACTTCCTGCAGACCGACGCCGCCATCAACAAGGGCAATTCGGGCGGCCCCCTGTTCAACACCAAGGGCGAGGTGATCGGCATCAACACCGCGATCTATTCGCGCCAGGGCACCAATGTCGGTATCGCGTTCTCGGTGCCGTCCGATCTCGCCATGCCGATCATCGAGCAGCTGAAGAAGCACGGCAAAACCATGCGCGGCTGGCTCGGCGTCCAGATCAAGGAAGTGGACGACGATCTGGTGAAGGCGCTCAACCTGAAGAGCCGCGCCGGCGCCGTGGTCGTCAACGCCGTGCCGGGTGGACCGGCGGCGCAGGCCGGCATCCTCGCCGGCGACGTGATCCTCCGCTTCGACGGCCGCACGGTGCCCAACGACAAGCGGCTGCCGCAGATCGTGGCCGGCACCGAAGTGGGCAAGACCGTCGACGTCGTCATCGTGCGCAAGGGCCAGGAGATGACGGTCAAGGTGAAGCTGGGCGAGCTCGAGAAGGCCGCCGACGCGCGCCCCGACCCGAAGGCTCAGCCCGGCACGCCGGCGCCGGGGACGCCGGTGCTCGGCATGAAGCTCGCCGAGCTCACGCCGGAGCTCCGCCAGCGCTTCAACATCCAGGGCGGCGAGGGCGTCGTCGTCACCGAGGTCGAGCAGAAGAGCCAGGCCAACGAAAAGGGTGTGAAGGCCGGCGACGTCATCGTCGAGATGGATCTGACCAAGGTCACGAAGCCGTCCGAGATCACTGACCTCTTGAAGAAGGCCGAGCAGGGCCGCAAGACCTCGGTGCTGCTCCTGGTCCAGCGCGGCGACGACCGCCGCTTCGTGGCGCTGCGCATCGGCGGGTAGCCACGCCCAACTTCGACACAGCGGCCGCGCCGGAGCGAGAAGCTTCGGCGCGGCTTTCCTTTGGGCTGGCGCGGCGCGCCGAATTCGCGGCATGGCCGCGCTCGCTCAGCATAAGCACGCGCGTCGGCGCCCGGGTTCAGCGCCTATTTCGGCTTGTAGAGGCGCGACCACCCGTTGGGCGCTACGGGACCTTCCACCACCTTGCAGTCTCTGGGGGGCATGAAATTGGTGCAGCTCGCGCAACTCTGCGAGTCCTTGGGCCGGGGTTGATAGCCTGCCTGCTCCTTGCTGGCCTTCTGCTGAGCTGCGGCGTAGCGAGGAAAAGCCGCGATCGCGAGCGCGGTCAGCGCGGTGGCGCCGCGCATCAGGAACTGTCGCCGGCCGGGCTGCGAACAGCCACACGCGCGGTCCGCAGAGTGTTTTCGCATCGCACGTTCCTCCCGTCTCGCTAACGCCGCAGCGCTCGGCCGGTTCCGGTAGCCATGACAGCGCCAGCCCGCGGTTACGCAGCGCGACCCTATGACGTTGGCGCAAATTCCGCCTGCCGATAGCCCTGGAGATAGAGCAGCGCGGTGAGGTCGCCGTGCTCGATCGCGACCGGCGCCGCAGCCTTCAAAGCCGGCTTGGCGCGGAACGCGACGCCGAGCCCCGCCGCCTCAATCATGTCGATGTCGTTGGCGCCATCGCCGACCGCGAGCGACTGCGCGATATCGAACTTCAATTCACGGCACAGCGAGACGAGCGCTTCGCGCTTGGCCTCGCGCCCGAGGATCGGCTCGCTCACCGTGCCGGCGACGACGCCGTCGCGCACCACGAGGTCGTTGGCGTAGTGCCAGTCGAAGCCGACGCGCGGCGCCACGTAGCCGGTGAAGACGCGGAAGCCGCCCGAGACCAGCGCGCAGCGCGCGCCGTGGGCGCGCATGGTCGCGACGAGCGTGCGCGCGCCGGGCATGAACACGATGCGCTCGCACGTCTCCTTGAGCGCCTGCTCCTCGAGCCCGCCCAGGAGCGCCGCGCGCTCGCGCAAGGCCTCCTTGAAGCGGATTTCGCCGTTCATCGCGCGGCGCGTGATCTCGGCCACCTGCTCGCCGACGCCGACGAGGGTCGCCAGCTCGTCGACCATCTCGTTGGCGATGATCGTCGACTCCATGTCGGCGACGAGCAGCTTCTTGCGGCGACCCGTTGTGGGCTGTAGGACCGCGTCGACCGGCCGGCCGGCGAGCGCCATCACCGCGAGCTCGCGCAAGCCCGGCTCGGACGGCGCATCGAGTGCGATGTCGCAGGCGATGCCGGGAGCGAGCCAATCGATGTCGGCGATCCTTTCGCCCGCCGCGCGCAGCGCGCGCCACGCTGCCGCCGCCGTCTCCGGCGTGAGCTTGGCGGTCGCCGGATCGGCGATGAGCGTGAGGACGGAGCGCATGGCGGCGCTGTGGAATCCCGAGGCGGGCTTTTCTAGAGGCCGGGCATCGTGAGCGACAAGCCCTCCGCCGCGTCACAGCGCCGCAATCGCCGCAACGCCGTGGTGTTCGCGGGGCCGACGGCGAGCGGGAAATCGGCGGGCGCGCTCGCGGCGGCGCGCGCGCTCGGCGGCGTCGTCATCAACGCCGACAGCATGCAGGTCTATCGCGAGCTCGCGATCCTCACCGCGCGGCCCGACGCGGCGGCGATGGCGGCGGCGCCGCACAAGCTTTACGGCGTGATCCCCGCGCGCGAATCCTGCTCGGCCGCGCGCTGGCGCGAAATGGCGCTGGCCGAGATCGATGCGGCGCAGGCCGCCGGCAAGCTTCCGATCCTCGCCGGCGGCACGGGGCTCTACATCGAGGCGCTCGCGAAGGGCCTCGCCGATGTGCCCGAGATTCCGGCAGCGGTGCGCGAGGAGGCGCGCCGCCTCGTCGCCGCCGAAGGCGCCGCGGCGTTTCATGCACGGCTCGCGCGCGTTGATCCCGCCGCCGCTTCGGTGCTGCGCCCCTCCGACCGCCAGCGCCTCGTGCGCGCCTGGGAGGTGGTGACAGCGACCGGCAAGTCGCTCGCCGAATGGCAACGCGAATCACCGGCGGCCGCCGACGCGCCGGCGCTGCTCACCTTCCTCTTCCTGCCGCCGCGCGATCGGCTCTACGCCGCTTGCGATCGCCGCTTCGAGGCGATGATCGCCGCCGGCGCGGTCGAGGAGGCGAGGGCGCTGCTCGCGTTGAACCTCGATCCCGATGTCCCCGCGATGAAGGCGGTGGGCGTGCGGGAGATCGCAGCCTATCTTAGGGGCGAGATCGACCATTCGCGCATGATCGCCCTCGGCCAGCAGGCGACCCGGCGCTACGCCAAGCGGCAATACACTTGGTTTCGGCACCGGCTGCGCGGCGAGGTCATCAATGAGCAATATTCGGAAAGTCTAGATGCTGCGACATTTACGAAAATTCGCGAATCCGGGTTGACTTTGTAACGATTGACCTCTAGTTACCGAACCGAGCCGCCGTGGCGCTGCCGCGCTTCGGCGGCATTGATTCGCGCTTTAGCGTCGTGATTTTAAGGACTTGGCCACGAGTTTCGAGAGCTGTGCGATGTCGACCGAGACGACGATGAACGGAGCCCAATTGCTGTTGCGCGCCCTGGGGGACCAGGGTGTCGACACCGTCTTCGGCTATCCCGGCGGCGCGGTCCTTCCGATTTACGACGAGCTCTTCAAGCAGAACTCGATCCGCCACATCCTCGTGCGGCAGGAAGGCGGTGCCGTGCACGCGGCCGAGGGCTATGCGCGCTCGACCGGCAAGGTCGGCTGTGTGCTCGTGACCTCCGGCCCCGGCGCCACCAACGCGGTGACCGGCCTCACCGACGCGCTCATGGATTCGATCCCGATCGTGTGCCTCACCGGCCAGGTGCCGACGCATCTGATCGGCAACGACGCGTTCCAGGAAGCCGACACCACCGGCATCACGCGCCCCTGCACCAAGCACAATTACCTCGTGAAGAGCGTCGCCGACGTCTCGCGCATCGTGCACGAGGCCTTCTACGTGGCGAAGAGTGGCCGGCCCGGACCGGTGGTCATCGACCTGCCGAAGGACGTGCTGTTCGCGCAAGGCCCCTACACGCCGCCGCCGCCGGCGGGCAAGGAGCACAAGAATTATCGCCCGCGCTTGAAAGGCGATCTCCGCGCGATCGAAGAGGCTGTGGCGCTGATGGCCAAGGCCAAGAAGCCGCTGTTCTACTGCGGCGGCGGCGTCATCAATTCCGGCCCGCGCGCGGTGCAGCTCTTGACCGAGTTCGTGAAGCTCACCGGTTTTCCGATCACGCTCACACTCATGGGCCTTGGCGCCTATCCCGCCTCGGACAGGCAGTTCCTCGGCATGCTCGGCATGCACGGCCTCTACGAGGCCAACTGGGCGATGCACGATTGCGACGTGATGATCGCGATCGGCGCGCGCTTCGACGACCGCGTCACGGGCAAGCTCGATGCCTTCTCGCCCGGCTCCAAGAAGATCCACGTCGACATCGATCCCTCCTCGATCAACAAGAACGTGCGCGTCGATCTCGCCATCGTCGGCGATTGCGGCCACGTGCTCGAGGACATGATCAAGGTGTGGAAGGCGCGCCAGGCGCAGCCCGACAAGAAGGCGCTGGCCGAGTGGTGGCGCAAGATCGGCGAATGGCGCGCGCGCGATTGCTTGAAGTACAAGTCGTCGAAGGAGCTCATCAAGCCGCAATACGCGCTCGAGCGGCTCTATCACCACATCAAGGACAAGGACTTCTACATCACCACGGAAGTGGGCCAGCACCAGATGTGGGCGGCGCAGTTCCTGAAGTTCGAGAAGCCCAACCATTGGATGACCTCGGGCGGGCTCGGCACGATGGGCTACGGCCTGCCCGCGGCGATGGGCGTGCAGATCGCGCACCCCGAGGCGCTCGTCATCGACGTGGCGGGCGAGGCGTCGATCCTCATGAACATCCAGGAGATGAGCACGATCGCGCAGTATCGCCTGCCGGTGAAGGCGTTCATCCTCAACAACGAGTACATGGGGATGGTGCGCCAGTGGCAGGAGCTGCTGCACGGCGGGCGCTACGCCGAGAGCTACATGGATTCCTTGCCCGACTTCGTGAAGCTCGCCGAAGCGTTCGGCGCGGTGGGCCTGCGCGCCGAGAAGCCCGGCGACGTCGACGGCCTCATCCAGGAGATGATCAAGGTGAAGCGCCCGGTGATCGCCGACGTGCGCGTCGACAAGGCGGAAAACTGCTTCCCGATGATCCCCTCCGGCAAGGCGCACTACGAGATGATCCTCGGCGACGAAGCGGCGAAGACCGGCGAGCAGAAGGTTTCCGAAGACGGCATGGTGCTCGTCTGATTGGGACCGCGCGCCTCCCGGCGCGCTCTTCCCGCTTCAACCAACAAGGGGCGCGGCTGGAGCCGTGCGGTCCCGAATGACCAAAGACCGAACCGTCATCCGCCACACCTTCTCGGTCTTGACCGACAACGAGCCCGGCGTCGCCGCGCGCATCATCGGGCTGTTCTCGGGGCGCGGCTACAACATCGACAGCATGACGGTGGCCGAGGTCGATCCGGAGAAGAACCTCTCGCGCTTCACCATCGTGACGACCGGCACCGAGATGGTGCTGGAGCAGATCCGCCATCAGCTCGAGCGGCTCGTCTCCTCGCGCGCGGTGAAGGATCTCACCGCCGAGGGCCCGCATCTGGAACGCGAGCTGGCGCTCATCAAGGTGAAGGGCGAGGGGGCGAAGCGCATCGAGGCGCTGCGCCTCGCCGACGTCTTCCGCGCGCGTGTCGTCGACAGCACGCTCGAGAGCTTCGTGTTCGAGGTCACCGGCTCCACCGAGAAGGTCAACGCCTTCATCAGCCTGATGAAGGACCTCGGCATCGTCGAAGTCGCCCGCACCGGCGTCGCCGCCATGAGCCGCGGCGCCAAGGGGATGTGAGCTTCTTCCCGGCAAAGCACCCTGCCAGCGAAGTTCGGGCCCTCCAATCCCTCGTCCCCGCGAAAGGGGGGCGCTTCAGCGCAATCGCGCCTTTTGGCGAATGAACGTCGGCGGCGCAATGGGTCCCTGCTTTCGCGGGGACGACAAGAAAATTGGTGTAAGCTCGCCGCTCGTGGATTTCGTCGACCGGAACATCATGCATCTGTCGCTTCGACTCGGCGCGGCGCTCTGCCTGATCGTCGTTGCGCCCGCGCCGGCCGCCGCGCAGCAGGAGCGCAAGATCGAGAAGACGGCGCTCTGCCTCAACCAGATATGCAAGAAGGGCGGTGCCGAGTTCCGGCCATGGGAGCTGAAGCTGGCGCTGCCGCCGAAACTGGCGCAGTGCACGACCTATCGCACGACGCCGTTCTTGGCGGTGATCCTGACGCGCAACGTGCCCGAGACCGGCGACCTCAATTGCGACGAGCTGCCGAACGAGTATGCCGCCGAGCGCGGCGAGCGCGCGCGCAAGCGTGCGCAGTCGATCTTCGCCGGCCACACGGTGTTCCTGCGCATGATGTGCGTCCGTTTCGGCGACTATGTCGAATACGCGATCGAAGGCGAGGGCGCTGCGCGCCGGAATTTCCTCGCCGTCTATGCGCGCGATCGCGCCACGGCGCAGCGGATCGCCGCGGCGGCGCGGCGCTTCTATCCCGTGCCCCACATCGTTTCGATGACCGCCTGGGTCGAGCGCGGCGACGAAACCTGCCGGTAAACGCCGCTGCGGCGCGAACCTTTGCCATTGACACGAGCCGCCGGAGCCGTCATGTCTCCCGCCATGTCTACGTTCGTCCTCAGCACCACCTTCGACGCCCGCGCGCGACGTCGCTCGCCGGGGGCATGGTGCGCGCGCGCTTAGACGAAGCCGGACGTCCGCATCCGCCAGCCCCCGCCGCTCCGCGCCGGGGGCTTTTTAGTCTCCGCAGCGCCCGAGCATCGCCCGAGGACAACTCGCCGAACGCCCGCAAATGCACGAACGCCGGATAGCCAAATCACTTGCCCCCGTAGCTCAGCGGATCAGAGCGCCGCGCTACGAACGCGAAGGTCGCAGGTTCGAGTCCTGCCGGGGGCTCCACTCGTTGGGAGACCCGCAATGACCGAGACCGACACCTCCGCGCTCATGGAGATCACCAGCCGGCCGCCCATCGTCTTCACCGAGGGGCGCGGTTCCTGGCTCACCGACAGCGCCGGGAAGCGCTATCTCGATTTCGTGCAGGGCTGGGCGGTCAACTGCCTCGGCCATTCGCCGAAGCCGATCGTGGAGGCACTCGCCCGGCAGGCGGCGCGCCTCATCAATTGCAGCCCGGCCTACTTCAACGAGCCGATGGCGCGCCTCGCTTCGCTGATCGCCACGGCGAGCGGCCTCGAGCAGGTGTTCTTCACCAACAGCGGCGCCGAGGCCAACGAAGGCGCCATCAAGCTCGCGCGCAAATGGGGCTCGATCCATCGCGCCGGCGCCTTCGAGATCATCACGATGGAGCACGGCTTTCACGGCCGGACGCTCGCCACCATGGCGGCTTCGGGCAAGCCCGGCTGGGACAAGCTGTTCGAGCCCAAGGTGCCGGGATTCCCGAAGGTGCCGCTCAACGACATCGCCGCCCTGGAGCGCGCGATCGGCCCCAAGACCGTCGCGGTGATGCTCGAGCCGATCCAGGGCGAGGCGGGCGTCTACGAGGCGAGCGACGCGTTCTTGCGCGATCTCCGCGGGCTCGCGACCGAGCGCGGCATCCTCCTGATCCTCGACGAGATCCAGACCGGCATGGGCCGCACCGGCCGCTTGTTCGGTTTCGAGCACGCCGGCATCGCGCCCGACATCATGACGCTCGGGAAGGGTCTCGGCGGCGGCGTGCCGCTCGGGGCGCTGGTGGCGAAACGCGACGTGATGTGCTTCGCGCATGGCGACCAGGGTGGGACGTTCAACGGCAATCCGCTGATGACCGCGGTCGGCTGCGCGGTGATGGAGGAGGTGGCGAAGCCCGGCTTCCTCGCTCGGGTGACCGAGAACGGCGTCTATCTCGCCGAGCGCCTCGCGGAGTTGTCGCGTGTGCATGGCTGCGGCGTCGTGCGCGGCCGCGGACTGCTGCTGGCACTCGACCTGAAGCGGCCGATCGGGCCCGCGCTCGTCGAGCGCGCGCGGGCGCAGGGGCTGCTGATCAACGCGCCGCGGCCCGATGCGCTGCGCTTCATGCCGGCACTGACCGTGAGCCGTGCCGAGATCGATCGCATGATCGAGATTCTCGGCGGCGTCTTGGCCGAGGTCGGGGCACCGGCGCTGGCGAAATAGGGAGCAAAGCCGGGCGACATCTGCCATCATCGGCCTGGACGGTGGCCACGGCGAACGGCGCCACATCCCAGGGGGAATCCGATGCGACCCGCACTGCTTGCTGCCATGCTGCTGATCCCGCATGCGGCGGCGCCCGCCTCCGCCGAGCTCGTGAGGCTCCAGCCGCGGCCCGGCGTCGAGCTGCGGCTCGGCGTGGAGGCGCCCCCCAATGCGCCGGTGATCGCGATCCTCTTCGCGGGCGGGCACGGCAAGATCCAGCTCGGCGACGGCGGACAGCCCGCCGGCCTGCGCGGCAATTTCCTGATCCGCGCGCGCGGCCATCTCGCATCGCGCGGCATCGGCATCGTCATGGTCGACGCGCCCTCGGACCGGCAGGGCGACCGCGGGATGTTCGGCTGGCGGCAGAGCGCCGAGCATGCCGCCGACATCGGCGTCGCGGTGAGCGCGCTCAGGCAGCGCTTCCAGAGGCCGATCTGGCTCGTCGGCACCAGCGCCGGAACGGTCTCGGTCGCCAACGCGGCGGCGCGCCTGTCGGGGCCGGCGCGCCCCGACGGCATCGTGCTGACCGCGACCATCACGCGCCAGGTGCGCGGGCGCGGCTTCACGGTGTTCGACGTCGGGATAGGCGCCTATTCGGGCCCGGCGCTCGTCGCCTCGCACGAGGGCGATGCGTGCGAGGCGACTCCGCCCGGCGATGCCCCGCGCGTGCTGGCCGCGCTCACGGGGGCACGGCCCAAGAAGCTGCTGATGTTCAGCGGCGGCTCTCCGCCGCAAAGCGCCCCCTGCGAGGCGCGCGCCCCGCACGGCTTCCTCGGCATCGAGGCGCGGGTGATGAACGCCGTCGCCGATTTCATCTTGCGGCCGAGCAACTGATTGGGACCGCGCGCCTCCAGGCGCGCTCTTCACCCTTCATCCAACGAAAGGGCGCGGCTGGAGCCGCGCGGTCGCAGCGCTACTCGGCCGGCGCCGGCGCCGGCCGAGTAGCGCTGCGACCGCGCGGCTCCAGCCG
>SBBV01000134.1 GCA_005240015.1 Candidatus Odyssella thessalonicensis
ATGGACGGCGCGGAGCAGGCCATGGGCGCGGTCGGTCAGGCGGTCGAGAAAGCCGCCGAGCCGGCGCAGCTCCGCGCCGTCCATGCCGGCCACGAGCGCGCGGTTGCGCTCGTCGGCATTTTCCTTGAGCGCCGCGTAGACGCTTCGGCCCTTCGCCGTGAGTGCCAACGCGATCCCGCGGCCGTCATCGGCGCTGGTCTTGCGCGAGACGAACCGGCTCTGGACAAGGCCGGCGACGCCGCGGCTCATCTGGCTCTTGCTGAGGCCGAGCCGGCGCGCGAGCTCGTTGAGCGAAACCGCCCGCCCCGTCCCGATCACGGCGATGATGCGCCATTCGATCAACGCGAGGCCGAACAAGCGCCGGTAGCGCAAGGTAGCGCTGCGGCGCAGCAGGTTGGCGAGCGTGATGATGCGGTGCGAGACGAGGCGCTCGAAGGCGCGCGTCGTGCTTCGCGGCGGCCTTGCTCTCGTGCCGATCTTTCGCATCCGCGTGTGCACAGTGGGAACCGCCGAGGTCGTCGATGGTTGACTTAATCAACCAAGCATCTCAGGATAGTCGGCGATCGGCAAGGGCGCAGCCGCGGAGGAGTGCCGGAATGGATACGGTGGCGCGGGCGCAAGACAGCGGGACCGGCTACACGCGCCGGCCTTCGACCTACGACGCGGCGCTGACCGAGGTCGGCCGCGCCAAGCCGATGGGCGAGTTCCTGCGCCGCTACTGGCATCCGGTCGGCCTCGCCGGCGACGCCGGTACCACGCCGAAAGCGCTCCGCGTGCTCGGCGAGGACCTCGTTCTCTTCCGCGACGGCAAGGGCCGCGCCGGCCTCGTCACCGCGCGCTGCGCGCATCGCGGCACCACGCTCTACTACGGCAAGGTCGAGGCGCGCGGCATACGCTGCTGCTATCACGGCTGGCTGTTCGACGTGGAGGGGCGCTGCCTCGAGCAGCCCTGCGAGCCGGGCGGCGGGCGCTTCCGCGACAGCATCCGCCAGCCGTGGTATCCGGTCGAGGAGCGCTACGGTCTCATCTTCGCCTATATGGGCCCGCCCGGGAAAAAGCCGGTCTTGCCGCGCTACGCGGCGCTCGAGGTGCTGGAGCCCGGCGAGTTCGTCGAGGCCGACGACAGCAGCGTCGGCGGCGGCGGGCCCGCGATCATCCCCTGCAACTGGCTGCAGCACTACGAGAACCTCGTCGACCCGTTCCACGTGCCGATCCTGCACGGCAACTTCAGCGGTCGGCAGTTCGTCGAGCAGATGGAAGTGTTCCCCGAGGTGCGCTGGGAGTACACCGACTGGGGCGTCAAGACGATCGCCGAGCGCAAGCTCCCCGACGGCCGCATCTTCCACCGCGTGAGCGGCGCCGCGCTGCCCACCTTGCGCGTGATCCCCAATCCGCGCGTGGCGCAGTATGCGCGCGTCGAGATGATCGGCTGGGTGCTGCCGATCGACGACACGAGCTTCCGCATCTACAACGCCGCGCGCGTGCGCGAGGCGGGCGCCGTCCGCCGCCAGCGCAGCACGCGCAACGGCAAATACTGGGAAGACCTGACCGAAGCCGAGCGCCGCGAATTCCCCGGCGATTACGAGGCGCAGACCGGCCAGGGCCCGATCACATTCCATTCCGACGAGCACCTGGCGACGAGCGACAAGGGCGTCGCCATGCTGCGCCGGCTCCTGCAGCGGCAAGTAAAGCTCGTCGCCGACGGCAGTGATCCGGCCGGCGTGAGCTTCGATCCGAACGCGCCGCCCGTCGTCCTCGAGGCCGGCAATTTCATCCGCGAGGCGTGACCGGCCCGACAAGCGACATTCCAGGGAGGGATCCATGAAACGCATCGGCAAGGGATTGACGGCCGCGGCACTGGCATTGGCACTCGCCGGCGCGGCTGAGGCGCAGTGGCAGAACTCGCCCGAGGCGAAGGCGCTCCACGAGGCGGCCAAGAAGGAAGGCCAGGTCGTGTTCTGGGGCACGCAGGAGCGCGAGGTGAAGTGGATCCCGCAGGCCTTCGCCGCGATGTTCCCGGGCATCACGGTCAAGACGCTGGGCGAGAACGAGATCGCGACCAAGGCGATCGCCGAGGCGCGCGCCGGCCGCCACGAGGTCGACGTGTTCTGGCACGGCTATCCCGGCCTCGCTCAGCTGATCCAGCGCGATCTCCTGGCGAAGACGGAATGGAGGATGTTCGGCCTGCCGCCCGGCGACGTCGTGTTCGAGGGGCGCGCCGGCTTCACCAACACGATCGCCTACGCTTTCGCCTACAACAAGGAGAAGGTGAAGCCCGCCGATCTGCCGAAGAAGTGGACCGACGTGCTCGACCCCAAATACAAGGGCAAGATGGCGGCCTCGGCCTTCCTGCTGCCGCTGCTCGTCGGCAATCTCGGCCTGGTCTGGGACGAGCCGCGCGCGCTGCAGTTCGCGCGCGATCTCGCCGCCAAATCCGACCTCTTGATGACGCGGGCGCCGCGCGAATCGCTGCTGCGCTCGGGCGAGCGCATCTATTCGATCGCCGAGGTTGAATCGCAGGTGCGCCTCTGGGCCGTCGAGGGCAATCCGGTCGATTTCGTGATCCCCGATCCTGCGGTGGTGGCGCCGTTCGGCGTGGCGGTGATGGCGAAGGCGCCGCATCCCAATGCCGCGCGCCTGCTCGCCGGCTGGATCGCATCGCGCGAGGGCCGCGAGGCGCGGCGCAAAGCCGTGTTCTCGCACGACTACCGCCCCGGCGCCGACGACGCCGAGGGCAAGAAGCTGCACGCCTCGGGCGTGCAGGTGCTGGTGCAGCAGCCCGAGCAGGCCGAGCGGCGCAACGCGATGGCGCGCAAGGCCGCGGCGATCCTGGTGCAGCAGCAGTCGCGCTGACGCGGCGTCCGCGGAGCGGCCTCCGGTGTCGCGGCGCGTCGCGCGCACGCGCGAGGGCCTGGATTGGCCGGCCAAGCTCGTGCTCGGCGCGGGCGCGGCGATGGCGCTCTATCTCATCGCCGTGCCGCTCGCGATGCTGCTGTTCACGGCGTTCCGCGGACCTGCCGACGCGCTGCCGTTCGAGCCGCACGCACGCTGGACGCTCGAGCATGTGCGCAACTTCTACTCCGACCCGATCCTCTATCAGCGCATCATTCCCGACACGCTGATCTTCGCGGCCGGCACCGTCGCGCTCACCTTCGCGATGGCGTTCACGCTCGCCTGGCTGGTCGAGCGCACCGATCTCCCCGGCCGCGAGGCCTGGTTCTCGCTGATCCTGTTCCCGCTCTTGGTGCCGACGCCGGTCCTGGCGGTGGCGTGGATCTTCCTCGCCGGGCCCAATGCGGGCTGGCTCAACCTGGCACTGCGCGGCCTCCTCGGGCTCGAGGGCCAGGGCCCGATCGACATCTTCACGATGCCGGGCCTCATCGTCTGCCAATCGCTCGCCTCGACGCCTTTCGTCTTTCTCCTGTTGACGGCGACGCTGCGCTCGATGAACCCGTCGTTCGAGGACGCGAGCGCCGCCTCGGGCGCCTCGCCGGCGACGACGTTCCGCCGCATCACGCTGCCGGTCCTGCTTCCCGGCGTGCTCGCGCCGCTCGTGCTCGTGCTGCTGATCACGCTCGAGCAGTTCGATTTGCCGCTGATGATCGGCCTTCCGGCGAAAATCGTCGTCTTCAGCTACCGCATCCTGTTCGACCTCAACCCGGCCGACAGCCTGCCCAACTACGGCGCCGCCGCCGCCGTGGCGCTGCCGTTCCTGGCGCTCGGCATGATGCTGCTGTTCGTCTACAACCGGCTCATCCGCCGCGCCGACAGCTTCGTCACCGTCACGGGAAAAGCCTATCGCCAGCGGCGGCTCCCGCTCGGGCCCTGGCGCTGGCCAGCGCTCGGCTTTGGGGCGCTCTACGTCGCGATGGCGGCGCTCTTCCCGGCGCTGGTGCTGCTGTGGACGAGCTTCTTCGGCTACGCGCCGCCCTCCTCCGCCTCGCTCGAGCAGGCCTCGCTCGACGCTTATCGCACGCTGTTCGCCGAGCCCGCGTTCTGGACCGGCCTTGGCAACACCTTCGTCGTCGCCGGGCTCTCGGCGCTGCTCGTGACGACCATCGGCGCGCTGCTCGGCTGGATTATCGTGCGCACGCGCTTCCGCAGCCGCCACATCCTCGACTTCATGTCGTTCATGTCGGTCGGCATCCCGTCGGTGATCGCCGGCCTCGCGGTGATGCTGCTCTATCTCACGCTCCCGGTCGGCATCTACGGCACGGTATGGATCCTGGTGCTCGCCTATTCCTACCGCATCGCGGTCACCACGCGCATCGCGCGCGCCGGGCTGATGCAAATCCACCGCGAGCTCGAGGAGGCGTCGGCCGCCTCAGGCGCGCGCTGGCTCTCGACGCAGTGGCGCATCGTCGTGCCGCTGCTGCGGCCGGCCCTCGTGTCAGCGTTCGTTTTCCTGTTCATCGTGGGCGTCCGCGAGTTCACGATCGCGCTGGTGCTGTTCAGCCCCGACAACGTCGTGCTCTCGGTCGTGCTCTGGCGCCTGTTCCAGAGCGGACAGGCGGCGCCGGCGGCCGCACTCGCCTCGATCATCATCGTGCTGGTGCTGCCGATCGTCGTGCTCGCGCGGCGGCACCTGGCGCCGCGCGCGATGGCGGAGTGACCGGGTGCTGAAGGTCACCGGCCTCGTGAAGTCCTTTGCCACCGCCGAAGGGGAGGCGCGCGCGGTCGACGGCGTCGAATTCACCGTCGCCGAGGGAAAATGCTACGCGCTCCTGGGGCCGAGCGGATGCGGCAAGACGACGACCTTGCGCTGCGTCGCCGGTCTTGAGCACGCGGACCGCGGCCGCATCGAGATCGGCGGGCAGGTCGTCTCCGATTCGGCGGCCGGCATCTTCGTTCCCGTGCACCGCCGGCCGATCGGCATGGTGTTCCAGTCCTACGCGATCTGGCCGCATCTCGACGTATTCGAGAACGTCGCCTACCCGCTCCGCGTCGCCCGTCCGCGCCCGCCGCGCGCCGAGATCGAGACGCGCGTGATGGAGGTGCTGAGCATCGTCGGCATGGCGGCGATGATGCGCCGTCCGGCGACGCGCCTCTCCGGCGGGCAGCAGCAGCGCGTCGCGTTGGCGCGCGCGATCGTGCGCCGCCCGGCGCTGCTGCTGCTCGACGAGCCGCTCTCCAACCTCGATGCGCGTCTGCGCGACGCCATGCGCAACGAGCTCTCGGAGATGATCGCGCGCATCGGCATCACCGCGCTCTACGTGACGCACGATCAGGCCGAGGCCTTCGCGCTCGCCGACCGCATCGCGGTGATGGACAGGGGCCGCGTCGTGCAGGAAGGCGAGCCGCGCGCGCTCTACGCCAAGCCCGCGACGCCGTTCGTCGCGAGCTTCCTCGGCGCCGCGAATATTCTGGCCGGCCGTGTCGAGGCGCGCCGCGACGGCGGTCGCGCAAGCATCGCGATCGACGGCGGCTGCCTCCTCGTCGAGACCGAGGCGCCGCCGGGCGAGAATGTGGAGCTGGTGCTGCGCCCCGAGGATGTCGCGGTCTCGACGGCGCCGCCCCCGGGTGCCGCGAACATGCTCGAGGGCCGCATCGCCACGGTGAGCTTCCAGGGCGGACGCATCGAGTGCGCGGTCGAGCTCAAGGGCGGTCTCCGCCTGCGCGCCGTCGCCCATCCCTCGGCGGCGCTCGAGCAGGGAACAGCCGTGTGGCTCGGCGTCGACCCGAACCGTTGCACCGTCTTCCGCAAACGTTAGCGCACTACTGCCGAGGGCTGCGCCGCGACCGCGCGGCGGCGATCGAACGCCTGATAGGCCGCGATCGCGACGAGGAGGCCGAAGCCGATGAAGTCGGTGATCCAGCCCGGTTTGATCAACAGGAACGCGCCGGCGATGAGGATCAACCGCTCCCAGAGCGCGCAGCTGCGCAGGAAATAGCCGTAGAGCCCGCCCGCCAGCGCCACGCAGCCGATCGAGGCGCTGATCGCCGCGAGCACCGCCTCGTGCCATTGGCCGGGCTTCGTGATCAGCATCAGCGCCGGTTCGTACGCGAACATGAACGGCACGATGAAGCCCGCGGCGCCGATGCGCACCGCGGCCCAGCCGGTCTTCCAGAGATCGGCCTTGGCCAGCGACGCCGCCGCGTATACCGCGAGCGCCACCGGCGGCGTGATCGCCGACATGATCGCGAAGTAGAACGCGAACATGTGCGCCGGCGCCACCCTGTGCACGCCCTCGAGGCCGAGCGCCGCATAGGTGGGTTCGAGCAGGCGCGCCACGGCCGGGACCAGCAGCGCCACCATGATGATGTAGGCCGGCGTCGTCGGCATGCCCATGCCGAGGATGATGCCGGCGATGGCGGTGACGATGAGCGCCAGGATCAGCGTGTCCTGCGCCATCGCGACGATGAGCTGCGTGAAGGTGATGCCGATGCCGGTGAGCGCGATGACGCCGATGATGATGCCGGCGGCGGCGCAGGCGAGCGCCACCGAGAGCGCGTTCTTGGCCCCGTCGACCAGCGCCTCGATGAAGACGACGGCGCTGCGCGCGAACAGCGCGCGCGACGGAGCGTGCGCGAGCGCGGTCGCGACCGAGACCGCGACCAGCGTGGCGCTCGACCACACGACGGCGGCGCCGCTCAATTCGAATCCGCCCGGCGATCGCATGCCGACCCAGAGCACCACACCGACCCCCGCCACGAGGGGCACCGCGATCGCCGGCCCGCGCAGGAAGATCAGCGGCACGCAGGAGGCGGTGGCGCCGAGCGCCGCCATCGGCGCCGACGAGCCGGTGAACATGATCACGAGGATGATCACGATCGGCAGGAACAGGTGGCCGCGCTGCCCCAGCACCTGCCAGAGGCGCGGGCACTCCTCGCGCGACAGGCCCTTCAATCCCTGGCGCTTGGCCTGGAAGTGCACCGCGGCGAAGCATGCCACGTAGTACAGCAGCGCCGGGATGATCGCCCAGACGACGACCTGGAGATAGGCGACGTGCAGGAACTCCGCCATCACGAACGCGGCGGCGCCCATGATCGGCGGCATGATCTGCCCGCCGGTGGACGCCACGGCTTCGACGGCGGCGCCGAAATGCGCCGGGAAGCCGGTGCGCTTCATGAGAGGGATCGTGATCGGGCCATCGATCATGACGTTGGCGACCGCGCTGCCCGAGATCGTGCCGAACAGGCTCGAACTCACGACCGCGACCTTGCCCGGGCCGCCGGCAGTGCGCCCGGTTATCGCCAACGCAAAGTCCATGAACAGCTGGCCGGTGCCAGCGCGCTCCATGAAGCTGCCGAACAGCACGAAAATCAGCACGTAGCCGGCGGAGACGCCGAGCGTCTGGCCGAAGATGCCCTCGGTCGTGAGGTAGATCTGGTTGACGTAGCGCGAGAACTCGATGTTGGTGAAGACGAATGCGTAGCCCAGGAACGCGACCACGGTGAGCGGCAAGGCCCAGCCGAGGATGCGCCGCGTCGCCTCCAGCACCATGACGACGGCGAGCACCGCCATGATCTTGTCGTGGAGGTCGGGCGCGTCGACGAACGGATCGCGCTCGAAGAGATAGGGCTTGTAGAGGACCAGGATGTAGACGCAGGTGCCGAGCGCCAGCACCAGCGCCACGACGTCCCACCAGCGCGGCCGCGCGCGCTCCCCCGTCTTCACCAGCGGGAACAGCAGGAAGACGAGCGTGATCGCAAAGGCGAGGTGCGCCGCCCGATAGGGAAACGCCTCGGGCGGCGCGATCGCGATCGCATAGAGATGGAACAGCGACATCGCGACGCCGATGAGGACGATCGCGTATGCCGCCCACGAGCGCGCCGGGGGCGCCGTCGGCGCCACCTCCGTCATCGTCGATCCCGGCCGAGCGTCGGCTTACTTGATGGCGCCGGCTTCCTTGTAGAACTTCACGGCGCCGGGATGCATCGGCACGCCGATGTCCTCGGCCATCTGCTTCGGCGTGAGCTCGCTCATCGCCTTGTTGATCGCCGCCATGTCCTTGACGTTGGTGGCCATCGCCTTGGTCATCGCGTAGACGCGGTCTTCGGTGAGCTTGCACGAGACGACGACGTGCGTGGCATAGCCGATCACCTTCACGTCCTTCTCCTGCTTGGGATAGCTGCCCGCCTTCACCGTCACGAGCGTGTAGCCGGGATTGATCTTGCGCATCGCCTCGTGATGCTCGGCGAGATCGAGCAGGCGGATCTCGCGGCTCGAGGCGAGATCCATCACCGCGCCCGACGGCACCGTAGTGCCGAGCGTGAACACCTGGGCGTGGCCGTCCTGCATCTGGCCGACCGAGTCGTTGTAGGAGCCGAAGCTCACCTTCAGGTCGCTGTACTTGAGCCCGGCCACCTGCAGGATGTGCTGCGTGATGAGCTCGCCGGTGTTGCCCTTCACCTGGGTCGTGAGCGACTTGCCCTTGAGGTCCTTGAGCGAGTTGATCCCGGCATTGGCGAGCACGACGACCTGGAAATACTGCGGATAGAGCGTCGCCACGTTGCAGACGTTCGTGTGCGGCCCCTTGAAGGGCTCGCGGCCGGCGACGGCGTCGACCGTGGTTATCGAGTTGCCGAATCCGATGTCGGCCTGGCCCGACTGCACCGCGCGCACGTTGGAAACGCCGGCGCCCGGCAGCACCTGCACCTGGAAGCCGGGGATCGACTTCTCCCACATTGCCTTCAACGCGCCGCCGAGCGGCACCCAGACGCCGCCCTGCGGACCGGTCATGAATTTCGCTTCCTCGGCATGGGCGGGCGCCGCGATGGCGGCAGCCAGCGTGGCGAAGACGGCGAGGCGGCGGACGTGCATGGCATTCCTCCCTGATCGATTCTTGTGCGGCGCGGGGCCGCAGATTCGGCCGCGAAGATTGCCCGGTTTGCCCCACATTCGCAACCGGCCATCCCCAATCGTCATCCCCGACCGGAGCGCCCGCCCTTCGCGGGCGCGAAGCGGAGGGATCGTGAGACCAAAGGGGCCCGGCGGCGCCACTGCATCGGCGCGCGAACTCGGCATGCGATCCCTCCGCTCCGCGCGGCGAAGGCGCCGCGCTCCG
>SBBV01000117.1 GCA_005240015.1 Candidatus Odyssella thessalonicensis
GCAGCATGAAGCAGCTCGTCCACACGCCGGTGATGTCGTTCATCGCGCCGAACGCGATCGGAAGGACGAAGCCGCCGAGGCCGCCGATGAGGCCGACGATGCCGCCGACCGAGCCCACGTGATTGGGGTAATAGACCGGGATGTGTTTGTAGACCGCGGCCTTGCCGATCGACATGAAGAAGCCGAGCACGAAGATCAGGATCGTGAAGGGGATGAAGCCGATCGCGATCTTGAAGCTGATCGGCCCGCGGATGCCGTCGACGACGTAGCTCGTGGCCGGATAGGAGAGGAGGAAGGTGACGATCACCGAGGCGATGAACGTCCAGTACATGATGCGGCGCGCGCCGAACTTGTCGCTCATGACGCCGCCGGCGGCGCGGAAGATGCTGCCTGGGATCGAATACGCTGCGCCGAGCATGCCGGCCGTGGCGATATCGACGCCGTAGACGCCGATGAAATAGCGCGGCAGCCACAGCGCCAGCGCGACGAATGCGCCGAACACGAAGAAGTAGTAGAGCGAGAAGCGCCAGACCTGGAGGTTCTTGAGCGGCGCCAGCTGCGAGGCGAAGGATTCGGGCTTCACGCCCTGGCGCTTGCGCTCGGCCAGCGCGGGATCGTCCTTGGCGAAGATGAAGAACGCGATCGCCATCATCATGAGCGCGGCGGCCCAGACTAGGGCCACCGTCTTCCAGCCGAAGGCGATGAGCACGAAGGGGGCCAGGAACTTCGTGACCGCGGCGCCGACATTGCCGACGCCGAAAATCCCGAGCGCCGTGCCCTGCTTGCCCTTGGGATACCAGCGCGAGACATAGGCGATGCCGACCGCGAAAGAGCCGCCGGCAATGCCGACGCCGAGCGCCGCCAGAAGGAAAGTCGGGTAGTCGTAGGCGAAGGTGAGGAGGGCGGTGGCGATGGCCCCCGCGGCCATCACGCCGGCGAAGACGATGCGGCCGCCATACTGGTCGGCCCAGATGCCGAGCACGAGGCGGATCAAGGAGCCGGTCAGGATCGGCGTGCCGACGAGCAGGCCGAACTGCGTGTCGCTGAGCCCGAGGTCTTTCTTGATCTGGATGCCGATGATGGAAAAGATCGTCCACACGGCGAAGCACACGGTGAACGAAATCGTGCTGAGCCACAGGGCCCGCCGCTGATCGGCTCCTTCGAAACGTCGCGCCAACCGGTCCACCGATTACTCCGCCATTTTCCTGGCGAAGTATCAGGTCGATCGCAACGGGCCGCGTTGACTCAGATCAACATCCCGACATGGACACCAGCGGCGGCCGATACCTGGCGGAGTGCGTGCCAGCCGAAGGCGGCATTGACTTGGATCAAGAAGCCAAAGCGCAGCCGGGCGGGCTCGGGGCCGCCGCGGATGCGTGCGCCGTCGTCACAGCGTCTTCGTCACGCGTACCACAGACGGGCCCTCGGCGACGACGCGCGCGGTGAAGCCGAGCTCGCGCGCCAGCTTCAGCATGCGGTGGTTCTCGGCCAGCACGTCGCCGAAAATCTCGCGTATGCCGCGCGATTTCGCGTAGGCGATCATCTCGATCATCAAAAGTCGGCCGATGCCACGCCCCTGTGCGGCCGGCAGCACGAGGATCGCGAACTCGGCCCTCTCGAAATCCGGATCGGCCGCAATGCGCACGACGCCGGTGAACGGAGAGGCCGTGGCGGCATCGCGCTGCTCGCGAAGCACCAGTGCCATCTCGCGGTCGTAGTCGATCTGCGTGAGGCGCGCCGCCATCTCGTGGGAGAGGCTCCTCAACGGCGCGAAGAAGCGCATGCGCACGTCCTCGGGCGTGAGCTGCGCGAAGGTCGCCAGCAGCGCCGGCTCGTCCTCGGGCTGGATCGGGCGCAGGCGATAGCGTACGCCCTTGTGCTCGAGCGTGCGCTCGAGCTCGGAGGGGTAGGGGCGGATCGCGAAGCGATGCGCGTGTTCGCGGCCCTTCACCGGCGCGCGCACGACGATGCGCGCATCGAGCGCCAGCACGCCCTCGCTGTCGGCGAGCAGCGGATTGATGTCGAGCTCGGCGACCGCATCGAGCTCGGCGACGAGGCGCGAGAGCCGCACCAGCGCCAGCGCGATCTGATCGCGCGCCGCGGGCTTCCTGTCGCGGAAACCCTTCAGCAGCCGATCGATGCGCGTCCGCCCCATGACACCTTCGGCCAGAGCGAGGTTCAGCGGCGGGAGGGCCATCGCGCGATCGCCGATGATCTCGGCCGCGGTGCCGCCCTGGCCGAACATCAAGACTGGGCCGAACAGCGGATCCTCGGCGGCGCCGAGGATCAGCTCATAGGCTTCCGGCCGGCGTACCATCGGCGAGACCGTAAAGCCGTCGATGCGCGCGCCGGGGCGCTCCTGCATCACGCGTGCCTTCATTTCGCGCGCGGCGCCGGCCACGGCCTCGGCGCTGTCGAGAGCGAGGCGCACGCCGCCCACGTCGGATTTGTGCGTGATGTCGCGCGAGAGGATCTTGAGCACCACCGGAAAGCCGAGCCGCTCGGCCGCGGCGGCGGCCTCGCCTTCGTCACGCGTGGTTTCGGTGGGCACCGTCGGAATGCCGAACGCGGCGATCACCGCCTTGGCCTCGGGCTCGGTCAGGATCGTGCGCCTCTCGGCGAGCGCGCCGCCGATGATGCGCTCTGCGCTGGCGCGGTCGGGCGGCGCCTCCTCGGGGATCGAGGGCGGCGTTTGCATCAGTGCGGCCTGGCTCTTACCGAACTCGATGAGATGGCGGAAGGCGCGCACTGCGCGCAGCGGCGTATCGTAGGCGGCGATGCCCGCTTTCTCGAACACGCGCCGCCCCTCCTCGGCGCCGCGACCGCCGAGCCAGCACGCGATCAGCGGCACGCGCTTGGCGATGCCCGATCCGGCGACCGCCTTCGCTGTGTCGAGCGAGGAGGCGAGGGCGGTCGCGGCGTTCATCACCAGCACGGCGCCTACCTCGGGGTCACGCGCGATCGGCTCGAGCGCCGCGAGGTAACGGCTGGCATCGGCGTCGCCGACGATGTCGGCTGGGTTGGCGTGCGACCAGGTCTTGGGCAGCGCTTTGTCGAGCGCGGCCATGGTCTCGGGGCGGAATTTCGCGAGCCGGCCGTTGAGCGTGCCGAGATCGTCGGTCGCGAGCACGCCGAAGCCGCCGCCATTGCTCACGATCGCGAGCGCGTCGGTGCGTGGCGTGTGCGTCAGGCCCAGCACCTCGGTGGCGTCGAAGAGCTCGCCCAAACCATAGACGCGGAGGAGGCCTGCGCGTCTGAACGCGGCGTCGTAGACGGCATCGGCGCCGGCCATCGAGCCGGTGTGCGATTTGGCGGCGCGCGCACCCTCGGCGTGCCGGCCTGCCTTCAGCAC
>SBBV01000244.1 GCA_005240015.1 Candidatus Odyssella thessalonicensis
CGAGCCGTAGTTCTTGGCGAGCTGCGTGCTGCCGACATATTCGGAGCGGACCGAGGCCCCGCCGGAGAGCGCCAGCGCCGCCGCCATGGCTTCGGTGACGAACACCTCGCCGGGCGGCGTCACCGGCTCGATGCGCGCGGCGCGCGTGACATGCGCGCCGAAGAAGGTCTCCGACTTGGTGAGGGAATCGCGGCCGCGGAAGATCGGGCCATAGTGCACCGCGAGGCGCAGCTCGAGCGGATGGGTGAAGCCGAGCTGACGGAGATCAAGCTGCTTCAGCGCGGTCTGAATCCCGAGCGCGCAGCGGGCGCCCGACTCGGGCGTGTCGAAGATCGCGTAGATCGCGTCGCCCCAGGAGTTGCGGTAGAGCACCTGCTTGCCGAACGAGTCGAGCGTGTCGGAGATACGGCCCATGAAGTGCTGCTGGAACACCGGCAGCAAACGTTCCGGGACGTGGCTGAAGCCGACCACGTCGCCGAACATGATCGCGTGCAGCGCGCGCGTGACGTCGCCGTATTTCCACGCCGTGAGCTGGCGCGAACCGTCCTCGGATTTGACCGCGCGGCTGGGCGGCAGCGTGTCCGGAGCGCGCGTGGTGTTGAGATCGATGACCACGCTGCTGCGGCCGTGCCGCGACCAGGTGTCGATGTCGATGCTGGTGCCGGCACGGCCGCTCGTGGGCTCGCCGTCCCAGACCGCCAGCTGCAGCGCCGTCGCCTCGAGGTTCTGCGCGCGCAGCAGCGCCAGGCCCATCGCCAGCTGCGAGCCATACGCGAACAGCATCTCGTCGCCCAGATACTCGCTCTCGGTCGCGTAGGTCAGCGAGCGCGCCTTGTCGAGGCAGCGCTCGAAGCGCTCGAGCCACTGCGCCCCGCCCCGCTCGACCGAGAGGCGCTTGAACTCGTCCTTGGCGAAAGGCAGCACGACGTTGAGCTCGATGTTGCGCGCGAGGCAGGCCTCGGCGAACAGGAGATCCGAGCCGCAGGCGAGCGAACCGTAGGCGAAGCCGATGTCGAGCGCCTGGAGCCGCGCTGCGATCGCTGCCGCTACGTTCCCTTCCATCGTCGGCGGAAAGCGGCCGCGCGGGCCGGGCGGGTCGATCATGTGGCCGGTGTAGTGGATCACGGCCGGGGCCGCGATCGGCTGCAACAGCGCCGCGTCGATGTTGAGCGCCTGGCACAGCAGCCGGAGCTGGCGCCGCGTCGCGGCCCGCAGCGCGTGCCGGTTGCGCACGTGCCGGTTGGCTTCGGCGAGCGCTTCCTGCGCCGCGGCGGTGTCGCCGAGCACGAGATTGGCCTCGGCGCGGCTGGCGGCGCGGTAGTACTGCTCCATCTTGCTGTCGGCGGTGGTGGCATCGCAGGCGCGCAGCGTGCGCTTGGCCCAGTCGCGGGCACGGTCGGCCGCGCCGGCGATAACGTAGAGCGTGGCCGCGTTGGCGGCCGGGAAATGATCGCCGCTCGCGTCGTAGACCTTCTCGTAGAGCAAGGCCGAATTGCGCAGCAGCGCCCAGCGCTCGGTGCTGCGCGCGCGCAGGGCGATGTCTTTCACCAGCCCGGCGTGCAGCATCTGGATGTCGAGGTCGGGCGTGTTCTTGAGGCCGTATTGCTCGTAGAGCTCGAGCGCGCGCTCGGCCGCCCCGCTGCGGGCCAGCGCGCGCAGGGCCAGGTATTTGAGCTGCTCGTCGTCGGGAAACGCGGCGATCCCCTTGCGCGCGACCTCGAAGGCCTGGAAATAGTCGCCGGTGCCCTCGACGTTGCGGATCGACCTCGCCCAGTCACGTGCGGTCGGATTTTCGCCGGAAGGGCCCTCGTGCATAATGGCTCGTGGTTAGCGTGGCGGAGCGAGACGGCGCGGCTTGCGCGGAGATCAGCTTATCTTAGATACGGCCCCGTGGAACAAGCCGTTCAAGGCTTCGCGAAAGCCACCTGCCGCACATCGATGTTGCCGGCGCGGAAGCCGCCCTCGCAATAGGCGAGGTAGTAGGTCCAGAGGCGCTTGAACCGCTCGTCGAAGCCGAGGGCCGCGATGCGGTCCCAGGCGGCGAGGAAGCGCCGGCGCCAGGCGGCCAGGGTCTCGGCGTAGTGGCTGCCGAAGCCGTCGGCGCCGAGCCAGGCGAGGCCCGCCCGTTCGCCCTCGCGCTTCAACGCCGTGGCCGAAGGCAGCATGCCGCCGGGGAAGACATACTTCTGGATGAAGTCGGCGCTACGGCGGTAGCGCGGGAACAGCTTGTCGTCGATCGTGATCGCCTGCAGCGCGGCGCGCCCGCCGGGGGCGAGCGTTTCCGACAGCTTGGCGAAGAACACCGGCCAATATTCCTCGCCCACCGCCTCGATCATCTCGATCGAGGCAACGCGGTCGTAGCGCCCGCGCACATCGCGGTAGTCGCAGAGCTCGATCGAGACGCGCTCGGCGAGCCCCTCGGAGAAGACGCGCTGCTTGGCGAAATCGTGCTGGGCGCGCGACAGCGTGATCGCCGTAACCTTGACGCCGGCTTCCCGGGCGGCGAGGCACGCGAATTGCCCCCACCCGCAGCCGATCTCGAGCAGCTTCGCGTCCGGCGCCGGCGCCAGCAGGGCAAGGAGGCGGCGGTATTTGTTGCGCTGCGCCTCGTCGAGCGGCTGCCCGGCGCGCTCGAAGATGGCGGAAGAGTAGGTCAGCGTCTCGTCGAGCCAGTGCTGATAGAATGCGTTGCCAAGATCGTAGTGCGCGGCGATGTTGGCGCGTGCGCGCGCCCGCGAATTCTCGTGGCGCCGGTGGCGCCAGCGATCGAGCCAACGCTGCGGCAGCGAGGGCCGGCGCTTCAGATGCCCCGCGCGCTGAAGGTGTGCGCCGAACTCGATCACCGCGGCGAGATCGGGGCTGTCCCAATCGCCGTCGAGATAGGCTTCGGCCAGGCCGACCGCGCCGCCCCAGAGCCCGCGGCGCACGGCGCGCCAGCGATGGAGATGCACGACGGCCGCCCCACCCGGCCCGGCCCCGCGCGTCACGGTCTCGACGCCGTCCGGCCAGCGGAGATGCAGCGATCCCGCCGGCGGGTTGCGCAGGAACGCGTCGATCAGGCGGGCACGCAGCCCGCCGGCGGGATCGCTGCATCTC
>SBBV01000206.1 GCA_005240015.1 Candidatus Odyssella thessalonicensis
CCCCGCAAGCGGGGCGGGAGAAATCAGAACGCCGCTTCGCTCAGCTCCATCAGCGGCTTCTTGCCGGCCATGATCGAGAGGCCGAGCGCGGCCGTTTCGGGCAGCACTTTGTTGAAGAAGAAGCGCGCGGTCGCGAGCTTGGCGGCGTGGAAGCCCTCGGCATCGGCGCCGGCCGCGATCTTGGCTTGCGCGGCTTTCGCCATGCGGCACCACATCCAGCCGAGCGCCACGAGGCCGAAGAAGCGGAGATACTCGGAGGCGGCAGCACCGGCCTCTTCGGGATCGGCCAGGCCCTGCTGCGCCACGAAGAGTGTGAGCTGCTGGAGGCGCGAGAAGGCTTTCACCAGCGGGCTCACGAACTCGGAGAGGCCCGGGTCGGCCATGTTCGCTTCGAGATAGGCCTGCATCGGGTGGAAGAAGCGGCGCAGCAGGCGCCCGCCGCCCGCCGGCAGCTTCCGGCCCACCAGATCGAGCGCCTGGATGCCGTTGGTGCCTTCGTAGAGCTGCGTGATGCGCGCATCGCGCACGAACTGCTCGACGCCGTATTCGTGGATGTAGCCGTGGCCGCCATGCACCTGCACGGCGAGGTTCGCGGCCTCGAAGCCGTGGTCGGTGAAGAGGGCCTTGATGATCGGCGTCATGAGCGCCACGAAATCGTCGGCCTCCTGGCGCACCGCGGGATCGGGGTGCTTCGCGTAGACGTCGATGCGCATGCCGGTCCAGACCGCGAGCGCCCGCGCGGCCTCCGTCATCGCGCGCGCCTTCAGCAGCATGCGGCGCACGTCGGGATGCACGATGATCGAGTCGGCGGGCTTCTCGGGCGATTTGGCACCCTTGAGCGAGCGGCCCTGGATGCGGTCCTTCGCGTAGTTGGCGGCGTTCTGGTAGGCGACCTCGGCGATGGCGAGGCCCTGCACGCCGACGCCGAGCCGCGCCGCGTTCATCATCGCGAACATCGCGCGCATGCCCTTGTGCTTCTTGCCGATGAGCCAGCCTTTCGAGTCCTCGAAATTGATCACGCAGGTCGACGAGGCCTTGATGCCCATCTTGTGCTCGATCGAGCCGCAGCGGACGCCGTTGGCGGGGCCGGCCTCGAGGCCGTTGGCGCCCTTCTTCGGCAGGAACTTCGGCACGAGGAACAGCGAGATGCCCTTGATGCCCGGCGGCGCGTCGGGGAGCTTCGCGAGCACGAGGTGCACGATGTTCTCGGTCAGGTCGTGCTCGCCGGCGGAGATGAAGATCTTGGTGCCGGTGATGCGGAACGAGCCGTCATCGCCCGACCCCTTGTCGGCGGGCACCGCGCGCGTCTTGATCATGCCGAGATCGGTGCCGCAATGCGGCTCGGTCAGGCACATGGTGCCCGACCAGGTGCCGTCGGTGAGCTTCGGCAGATAGGTGTTCTTGAGCTCGTCGTTGGCGTGCAGCTCGATCGCGTTGTAGGCGCCGTGCGAGAGGCCCGGATACATGCCGAATGACATGTTGGCCGAGCTCACCAGCTCCTCGAACGCGAAGCCGAGCACCTTGGGCAGGCCTTGCCCGCCATATTTCGGATCGCAGGTGAGGCCGGTCCAGCCGCCCTCGCGGAACGTGTCGTAGGCTTGCTTGAAGCCCTTGGGCGTGCGCACCACGCCGTTCTCGTAGGTGCAGCCTTCCTTGTCGCCGGAAAGGTTCAAGGGCTGCAGCTCCTTCTCGCAGAGCTTCGCCGCCTCCTCGAGCACCGCATCGACCACGTCGGCCGTGGCCTCGCCATAGCCGGGCAGCGAGGCCACTTCGCGCTCGTAGCCGAACACCTCGTGCAGCAGGAAGCGCATTTCCTTGAGCGGGGCTTTGTAGACGGGCATGGACGTTTTCCCTTCCTCCGTAGGGGCGGGTTCCCGACCCGCCCGGCTGCGTCGCGGCCGTGCGACGCGTTTGATCTTTCGTGCGGCGGCGTCACGGGGGGGTCGGTGACCCGCCCCTACGCGATCAACCTTCGTCTAGTTCCGGAGCGGCTTGCCCGTCTCGAGCAGGTGCTCGATGCGGGCGAGCGTCGCGGGCGTCCTCAACAGCGTCATGAAGCCCTGGCGCTCCAACGCGTAGAACTTGTCCTCGGTCGTGATCTCGGTGATGTCGGTGTCGCCGCCGGTGAGCACGCGCGCGACTTCGCCGGAGACCACCGTGTCGTGCGGCAGCGCCTTCCCCTGGAGGCGAAAGCCTTCGACCGCGAGATCGAGCGCCGCCTTGCCGTTGGGGCCGGGGAGGCGCAGCTCGACCGGCTCGGGCGGCTTGTAGCCGGCCGCCACCAGCGCCAGCGCCTTCTGCTTCGCGTCGTAGAGCAGGCGGTCGCGGTTCATCGTGATGCCGTCGGCTGGGCGCAGGATCATCATGTCGCGCGCCTCGGCGGCGGATTTCGCCACCTGCGCGGTCGAGATCATCTCGAACGCCTTGGCGATCGGCGGCATCGGGCCGTTGGCCGGCTTCTTCGCCTGGGTCCAGCGCGTCACCATCTCCTTGCAGCCGCCCCAGCCCGGCAGCACGCCGACGCCGACCTCGACGAGGCCGGTGTAGGTCTCGGCATGGGCCTGCACGGCGGCCGAGTGCAGCAGCATCTCGCAGCCGCCGCCGAGCGCCATGCCCGAGGGCGCCGCCACGACCGGAAACGGCGAATACTTCATCCGCTTCATCGCCTTCTGGCCGGCCTCGATCATGCCCTCGATCATCGGCCAGACGCCGACATTGGCGGCGAACAGCGCGAGGCCGATGTTGGCGCCGACCGAGAAATTGTCGCCCTCGTTGTAGAGCACGAGCGCCTTCATGTTCTTGCCGACATGATCGAGCGATTTGCTCAGGAGATCGGCCACGTCGGCGTCGATGGCGTTCATCTTGGTGTGGACTTCGAAGCAGGCGACGCCGTCGCCGATGTCCCAGAGGCTCGCCGAAGCATTCTTCATGATCGGCTTCGACTTGCGCTTCACGTCGGAGAGCAGGAGCACGCCCTCGGGGCGCTTCACCTCGGCATAGGTGCCGGCGGTGGTGAACTGCTGCAGCACGCCGTTCTCGACGCGGTAGAAGGTGCCGTCGCCGACCTTCGCCAGCAGCGGCGGCACCGGCCTGCCTTCGGCCTTGAGGCGCTCGGCGAACCAATGGGGCCCGAGCTTGTCGATGAGCTCGAACGGGCCCCACTTCCACGCATAGCCGAGCTTCATGCCCTGATCGACCGCGTGGACGTCGTCGGCGATCTCGGGCACGAGCGAGGCCGCGTAGGCGAGCGTCTTCGCCAGCATGTCCCACGCGAACTTGCCGCCGCGGTCCGGGTGCGAGACGAGCTTCTTCAAATCCTTGCCGCCGACTGCGACGCTTTCGAGCTCGCCCTTTTCG
This sequence comes from Candidatus Odyssella thessalonicensis, assembly GCA_005240015.1. GTDB lineage: Bacteria > Pseudomonadota > Alphaproteobacteria > Bin65 > Bin65 > SBBV01. The sequence goes on from SBBV01000206.1 coordinate 3,358, forward strand.
GAGGGCGCGTAGGCGCCGGTCTTGAGATTGATCGATTCCTTGACGCGCTCGCCGCCCGCCTTGTTCATGCGGTAGAAGCCGCCCTTGCCTTTCCGGCCGGTGTAGCCCTCGGCGATCATCTTCTCGATGAACTTCGCCGATTCGTCGCGGAACTCGGTGACGAGCGGGTCCTTGGCCGCGAGGTTCGCGCGCATGCTCTTGCCGACATGCGGCATGAGGTCGATGCCGACGAGATCGAGCAGGCCGAAGATGCCGGTCTTGGGGAAGCCCATCGGCTTGCTCGCGACCGCATCGGCCTCTTCCACCGTGAGCCCGTGATCGAGCGCGGCGTTGACCGCCGCCTGGATCCACATCGTGCCGATGCGGTTGCCGACGAAGCCCGGCGTGTCCTTGGCGTGGATGACGCCCTTGCCGAGCCGCACGTCGCAGAATTTCTCGATGCCGGCGACGACGTCTTTGCGCGTCTTCGGGCCTGCCACGATCTCCAAAAGGCGCATGTAGCGCGGCGGATTGAAGAAATGCGTGATGACGAAATCCTGCTGGAAGCTCGCCGGCAGCCCGTCGACGAGCTTCGCGAGCGGGATCGTCGAGGTGTTGGACGACACGATCGAGCCCTTCTTCCGGTTGGCCTCGAGCTTCTTGAACACGTCGTGCTTGATGTCGAGGCGCTCGATCACCGCCTCGACGATCCAGTCGCAATCGCCGAGCGTGCCGAGATCGTCCTCGAGATTGCCCGGGGTCACGAGCTTCGCCGCGTCGCGGTGCATGAACGGCGCCGGATCGGTCTTGAGCATCTTCTCGATGGCACCCTTGGCGAGCGCGCTGCGGTCGTTGGCGCCGTTCGGCACGATGTCGAGCAGCATCACCGGCACGCCGGCATTGGCGATGTGCGCCGCGATCCCGCTGCCCATCACGCCCGAGCCGATCACGGCCGCTTTCTTGATGTCCATCTGAGTTTCCTCTCGATCGAAGGGCTCGCGCCTCTTCTATTCTTGTCGTCCCCGCGAAAGCGGGGACCCATCTCTCCGGCGACGTGCGTTCAGCGCGAACGACGTGCCTGCGGCACCATGGGTGCCCGCTTTCGCGGGGACGACATGGTGGGTTACCGGCTCAGACCTTTTCGAGGACGGTCGCGATGCCTTGGCCGCCACCGATGCACATGGTGGCGACCGCGTATTTGGCGCCCTCGCGCTTCAGGACCGAGGCGGCCTTGCCGGTGATGCGGGCGCCCGAGGCGCCGAGCGGATGGCCGAGCGCGATCGCGCCGCCGTCGAGGTTCACGCGATCGGGCGTGATGCCGATCTCCTGGATGCAGGCGACGGCCTGCGAGGCGAAGGCCTCGTTCAGCTCCATCACGTCGATGTCCTTCGGCTGGAGGCTGGCGCGCTTCAAAGCTTTCCGCGTCGCCTCGACCGGGCCCATGCCCATGATCTCGGGCTGGAGGCCGGTGCCGGCGATCGACTTGATGCGCGCCAGGATCGGCAGGTTGTGCTTCTTCGCGTAGTCCTCGGAGCAGACGATGACGGCCGAGGCGCCGTCGGTGAGCGGCGAGGAGGTGCCCGCGGTCACCGTGCCCTCGGCGAAGAAGGCGGGCTTGAGCCCGTTCAACGCCTCCATGTTGGTGTCGGGACGGATGCCGCCGTCCTGATCGACCACGCCGGCCTTGGTCTCGATCGGCACGATCTCGGGCTTGAACTTGCCGGCGTCGCGGGCCTTGGCCGCCTTCTGGTGCGAGGCGATCGCGAACAGCTGCTGCTTCTCGCGCGTCACCTGGTACTTCTGCGCCACCGCCTCGGCGGTCTGGCCCATCGAGTGATAGGTCTCGGGCCACTTGTCCTTGAGCCTGGCATTGGGCGTGGGATTGAAGCCCGTCATCGGCACGCGCGTCATGCTCTCGACGCCGGCGCAGACGAAGAGCTCGCCGGCGCCCAACTGGATCATGCCGGCCGCGTTGTGGATCGCCTGCATCGACGAGCCGCACCAGCGGTTGATCGTGGTGCCGCCGGTCGTGATCGGAAGATCGGCGAGAAACACGATGTAGCGGGCCATGTTCATGCCCTGCTCGCCTTCGGGATTGGCGCAGCCAAGGATGAGGTCCTCGATGTCCTCCTTCTTGACGCCGGTCTCCTTGACCAGCGCCTTCACGACGGTCGCCACGAGATCGTCGGGGCGCACCTTGGTGAGCAGGCCTTTGTTGGCGAAATGGAACGGCGAGCGCTTGTAGCCCGCGATCACGACATTCTTTTGCATCTAGTCCTCCTGAGCTACGCGCTCGCGCTTGCCACCGCCTCGGCGGTGACGAGCAGTTGTACGGTTTCGCGGCTGGCCCGGCGCAGCGGCCGGTCGTCCTTGTTGACGCCCATCATCATGATGGCGCCCTGCACGCGGGCGACGATGTCTTCGGCCATCTCTTCGGCGCGGGAGCGGCCGTGCCGTGTGGCGAGAAGCGTCGCCAGCGCCTCTTTCCAGTCGTTGAAGTAGGTGCGGATGCGCGCCTGGAACTCGGGGATCTGGTCGCCAACCTCGAGCGCCAGATTGCCCATGACGCAGCCGCCCTCGCGGCCGATGAAGTAGCGCTCGACGCGCTCGGCGAGCGTGGCGAGCCTGACTTCGGCCGGCACCGACGTATCCTGCGCCGGGCGGAACAGCTTTTCGCGCGTCTCGGCGATGACGCGGTCGAGCGCCGCGATCGCCAGCTCCTTCTTGCCCGGGAAGTAGTGATACATGCTGCCCTTCAACAGGCCGCAGCCGGCGCTGATGTCGGCCATCGACGTGTTGTGGTAGCCGTTCATGCGGAACAGCGTCAGCGCCGCATCGATGACGGCATCGCGGTCGGTTTTTTTCATCGATTTCGCTGGTTTCCGGGGGCGGCCCAGGCAGAACAGAGCCTGAACCAACCGTTCGTTTGGATAAACCTACCGATCGTTTGGGCGCAAGTCAAGGGCATATTTTTGGGAGGCCAAGCGCCCTGGGACCGCGCGCCTCCAGGCGCGCCCTTCGTCAATGAAGGCGAGAAAGAGCGCGGCTGGAGCCGCGCGGTCCCAAAATCACGCCGCCGCGTTCCGGCGCGGCATCGGGTAGCCGCGCTTTACGTAGTCGAAGCCGCCGAGCTCGTGCGCCGTCAGGCCGCGATGCTCATCGGCGGCGTAGTAGGCGCGGATCTCGGCGATGAGTCCCGAGGCGCGATCGAACACGTACCAGTCGACGCCGCGCAGATGCTTGCCGCTCTTCGCGCGGAACTGGGTCCACTCGACGACGGCTTCCGCCTTGTTCGAATCGACGAGGATCGCGTCGATGGTCCAGTGCGCCTTGGCCTGCTTCTGCACTTGCGCCCAATGCTCGGCGATGACCTTGGCGCCGCGCCAGGGGCCATAGCGCTCGTTGGCGGGGAAGTAGTGGACGGCGTCCGGCGTAAGACAGGCCTTCACCGTCTTGGCGTCGCCCGCGTTGCACGCATCGAAATATCCGCGCAACAGCGATTCCAGGTGTTGCGCCGTCACCGTCTGCGCGCAGCGTTGCGCTCTGTCCATTGCCGAATGCTACGCCGTTCCCGCGGAGGCGCCGATAGACGAGTCCGCATTCCCGCCCTAGCATTGCAACATAACCCGCGGCGGAATGGCTGCCATGAGCGAACGCGATCTCGACAAGCGCGATTCCATCACGAGCGAGGACGAGCTGCGTGCGCTGCACACGCCGCCTTCCGACCTCGTGAAGCGAAAATGCATCGACCGCCTCGACCGGCATTGCCGGGCCTTCATCGCGCTCTCGCCGTTCCTCGTGCTCGGCACCGCCGATGCCGAGGGGCACGCCGATGTCTCGCCGCGCGGCGATCCGCCCGGCTTCGTCAAGGTGCTCGACGACAAGACGCTGCTGATTCCCGACCGGCCGGGCAACAATCTGCTCGATTCGCTTTCCAACATCGTCGCCAATCCGGAGGTGGGCCTCCTCTTTGTCATCCCGGGCTTCGACGAGACGCTGCGCGTGAACGGCACGGCCGAGGTGGTGCGCGATCCGGCGCTGCTGGCGCCGCTCGTGATCGAGGGCAAGGCGGTGAAGGTCGCGATCCGCGTCACGGTGCGCGAGGTTTATCTCCACTGCGCCAAATCGTTCCGCCGCGCGCGGCTTTGGGATCCGGCGGCGCGGGTGCCGCGCGCGACGCTGCCGAGCCTTGCCAAGATGGTGATGGACATGGCGGCGATGAAGGTCGACGAGGCGGCGGCGCAGGCCATCGACCACCGCGTCGAAGAGTCGATGAAGAAGCTGTACTAGTGTCCTGAATCCCAAGTTCGTTGGATTTCAGCGACCCAGGGAATGAGCAGACAAGCAGTTGAGAAGATTCAAGTGCGGAGGCTCGCGTGATCCAACGAACTTTGAGATTGGGACACTAGAACGGTATTCGATCAGGTTGGGGATCGAGAAGGTCCTGTCGTCCCGGATGCCGGGCAGCACGCGCTCTTTCTTGCGCGTGGTGCCTGCTAACCCGGGACCCTTCGCGGCGCCGACGCCGCGCGGCGTTCGCGCCGTACCAGGGTCCCGGGTCTGCGCAGCACCATGCCGCTGAAGAAGCGGCATGGTGCTAGCGCGCCCGGGACGACAATCCTATTTATGGTTGATCGCCCTCAGCTCTAGGAGCGACGCCAAAACTCCCTGAGCATTTCCCCAAGCGCATCGGCATGCGTGATGGGCGCCATATGGCCGGCGCCGGCGATCACCGCGCGCCGCGCCTGGGGCAGCGCGCCGGCGACGAGTTCGGCCATGCGCCGCGCCGCCCGGCTCGTGCGCTCCGCCGACAGCACCAGCGTCGGCAGCGCCACTTCCGAGAACGCGGATACCGGCGTGCGATCGTGCCACACCGCCTCGACGTCGGCGCGCATCTTGGCGGCGCGGGCGAAGATCGGCAGGCGCTGCGCCAGCGGGATCGCCGCCCACGCCCCGGCGCCGTACCAGTAGTCGGTGAAGCGCTCCATCGCGGCCGCCACGTCGCCGCGCGCGAACGCGGCGAGCACGTCCTCGATCATGGCGCCGACTTCGGCGAGCGCCGCCTCTTCGCCCGGCCTGCGCAACGCGCCGAGCACCACCGGCTCGATGAGTGCGAGCGACGCGTAGCGCTCCGGCGCGCGGCGCGCGAGCTCGAGCGCCAGCCACGCGCCCATCGAATGGCCGACGAGGCGCAGCGGCGCACCGGCCGCGGCTACAACCGATTCGAGCAGCGCGAGCTCGGCCGCAACCTCGGCCGGGGCGCCCGCCGGCCACGGCGACGAGCGCCCGTAGCCGCGCAGATTCGGCGCGAGACAGCGAAAGTCCTGGCCGAGTCCGCGCGCCAAGACGCGCCATTGTGCCGCGCCCATGCCGGCGCTGTGGATCAGCAGCAGCGGCGGCCCTTGACCGATATCAATGACGTCCGCGGTCAATCCATGATCGTATTTCAACAACATGTGGTGGGGTGCGCCTGTGACGCAATCTGTTGTTCTACACCGGATTCAAATGTTAACCAATGTAACAGTGATATTTCTTGGTTTACGGTTAATATCCACTTGGCTGTATACTAATCAAAAGTGAAGTTCATCTTGAGCAGGTAACTTTTTTTTTGCATCTTGATAGCCGAACACATCGAAGCGTTGCGCGCAGCGGCCGAGCGGGGCGGCCACAGCATGTCCAAGAGCGCAGACATCATACCATTCGATCGCGGCGGCGAGGGGGCCGCCACCGCCGCGAGTGTCGATGTGGCGGGAATAGCGCGGCCGGCCGGGAGCGAAAGCTGGCGCCGGCTCGCCAAGGCCCTGGGCCAGGCCGGATTGAGCGAGCTCGATTACGTGCTCGATTCCCACAACGAGGCCATCTGGGTCTATCAGCAGCACTTCAGCGCGCTCGGCTATTCGCGCGAATTGCTGCACGACGTGCGCAAGTTCCAGAGCACCGTGGTCTCGGTCTGCGCCGATCCGGCGCTCGAGCACGAGCGCCCGTTCAACTTCCTCGTGTGGGGCTCGCGCCGCGCCGGCGTGTTCAATCTCGGCGGCGACCTCGGCCTCTTCGTGCATCTCATCCGCAACCGCGACCGCACCGCGCTCGCGCACTACGCCAAGACCTGCGTCGATGCGTGCTTCTCGCACGCGATCGATCTCAACCTGCCGATCGTCACCGTGGCGATGGTGCAGGGCGACGCGCTGGGCGGCGGCTTCGAGTCGGTGCTCGGCAGCGACGTGATCATCGCCGAGTCGCACGCGAAATTCGGCCTGCCCGAGATCCTGTTCGGCCTGTTCCCGGCGATGGGCGCCTACAGCTTCCTGGGCCGGCGCATCGGCGCCAAGGCGGCCGAAGAGATGATCATGAGCGGCCGCATCTTCACCGCGCGCGAACTCGCCGACCGCGGCATCGTCGACCGCGTGGCCGAGCCCGGCGAGGGCGAGGCGGCGACGCGCGCCTTCATCCAGGATGCGCGGCGCAAATTCGCGGCCTATCGCTCGATCTATCAGGTGCGGCGGCGGTTCCACCCGCTCACCTATGACGAGATGATCGACATCGCGAACCTCTGGGTCGAGGCGGCGCTCTCGCTCGAGGAGACGCATGTGCGCCGCATGACGACGCTCGCGGCGGCGCAGGCGCGCCGGCAGACCGCGGCCCTGCCGCGCGAAGAAGAAAAGCCGGCGAAACCGGTCGCTTAGGGCCGAACACGCGGCGCGACCGTCGGCGCCGCAGACAATCAGTAACGAATTTCGGACCACGGGCCGCCGGAGGGCTGCGAGCCCGTCGCTGGGACTGCGTTGAAATTTTTGCTTACGCGGGGCCGGGGTGCTCCGCAAGACTACCTAGAACAACGACAAGACGACCTCGAACGGCAATTTCAAACAATAACGAGGGGAGGGAGATCGACGTGCTCGGGGTAGGCAATGATCGATCTGACAGGAATCTGGCGGCGGTTCGCGACACACCGCGCCAAGGCGCTCGCGCGGCGTTCGCCCGCTGAGATCCAGCGCAACCAGCTGAAACGGTTGCTCGCCGTCGCGGCCGACACGCGCTTCGGCCGCGACCACGGCTTTGCGCGCCTCGCCACGGTCGAGGCCTATCAGGTCGCCGTGCCGCTGCGCGACTACGACGCCTTCGTCGCCGACTACTGGGGCGCCTCCTTTCCCGAGCTCATCGACGTGAGCTGGCCGGGCAAGATCTGCCTGTTCGCGACCACCTCGGGCACCACCAACGGCACGATCAAGCGCGTGCCGGTGAGCGAGGCGATGGTGGCCGCGTTCCGCCGCGCCACCATCGAAGCCTATGTCTGGCACCTGGAGTACGTGCCCGGGAGCCGCGTGCTGGGCGGCCGCAACTTCGTGTTCGGGGCCAGCTCGGCGCTGAGCAGCGCGGGACCCGGCGTGCGCGAGGGGTTCGTGAGCGGCATCACCGCCGCGCGCGTGCCGTGGTGGCTCCGGGCGCGCGCGTTTCCGCCGCGCGCCGTCAACGAGATCGCCGATTGGGACGCCCGCACCGAGGCGATCGCGGCGATCGCCGATCGGTTCGACGTCCGCGCGATCGCGGGCATGCCGTGCTGGCTGCTGCCGCTGTTCGAGCGCATCGCCGACAAGCTCGGCACGGAGCGGAGACTCGCCGCCATCTGGCCGCAGCTCAGGCTGCTGGTCCACGGCGGCATGCCGATGGAGCCGTATCGCCCGCTGCTCGAGCCGTGGCTGGCCGGCCTCAAGCTGGACACGCGCGAGATCTACATGGCGAGCGAGGGCCTGCTCGCCATTTGCGACCGCGCCCCGGGCGAGGGCCTGCGCCTCAACCTCGACATGGGCGTGTTCTTCGAGTTCGTTCCGCTCGAGGATTTGGGAACGGCCCGCCCGCGCCGGTTCTGGATCGGGAACGTGGAGCCCGGCGTCGACTACGCCGTGGCGCTGACGACCTGCGCCGGACTCTGGTCTTACGTGATCGGCGACGTCGTGCGCTTCGTCGATGTAAAGACGCCGCGCATCCTCATCGCCGGCCGCGTCGGGCAGGGCCTGTCCGCCTTCGGCGAGCACCTGCTCGTGCGCGAGATCGATGCGGCGATGATGGAAGCGGGCCGGAGCGTCGGCGCGGTCGCCGCCGAGTATGCCGTGATGCCACTGATGCCGCCGGAAGCGGGCGGCGCCGGCCGCCACCGCTTCTTCGTCGAGGCGGCGATGCCGTCCGGCGCGCGCGGCCGCTTCGCGGCGGTCCTCGACCGCACGCTGGCGCGCTGGAACACGCGCTACGACTATCGGCGCGGCGGCGGCATCGTGGCGGCACCCGAGGTGCGCAGCGTGCCGGAGGGAAGCTTTGCCGCGTGGATGGCGAAGCACGGCAAGCTCGGCGGGCAGCACAAGGTTCCGCGCATCCTCACCAGCTCCTCGCTCCATGCCGACTTGCGCGCGCATCTCGAATCGTGCAGCGCCGCGGGCGACGGCGGCGCGATGCGCGGGCGCGAGCCGGTGCCGGCCGTCAGCCGCTAAGACGGCTCAGCCGCGCCGCGCTTCGCGCGCGGCGAGGCCGGTGTGGCGGTAGAGCTCCTCCATCGCGAGGCGGTACTCGCGGCGGAGATCGGCGAGAAACGGCTGGCCCTTCTTGGCCAGATTCTCGTGCGTGATCCCGCTGATCGAGACGCAGAGCTGGTGCAGCCGGCGCGCGCCGAAATGCGCGGCGCTGCTGCGGAGCGCGTGGGTTTCGAAGCGGACGCCCTCGGGATCGTTGCCGGCGACGGCGGCGGCGATGCGC
>SBBV01000421.1 GCA_005240015.1 Candidatus Odyssella thessalonicensis
CTGCTGGTGCCGCACGAGGCGCAGCGCGATCTGGCCGGCCAGCACTTCGTCGTAAGCCAAGCGCGTGCGCGGCGCGGTGTTGGGCGCGAGATCGTCCGCCAATTGCGGTGCGTGCGCGGCGAGGAGGGCCGCGTGCCAGTCCGGCCATTTCTGCCGCTCGACGAGGCGCGGATCGGCCCATTCCGGAAGCTTGGGCGCCATTGCGACCGCCGCCGAAACGGCCTTGCGCATGATGCGAGGCGTCAGACCTTCGGTGAGGCGATAGACCGGCTCGACGGCGGCCAGCTCGGATTTCTGCTCGAGCGTGCCGACATAGTCGGGATGCGGCATCTGCTTGCCGCCGCCATATTCGTCGACGCGGCCGCTGACGATGCGGATCTCGCCGACCGGAAACTGCTTCATCAGGTAGTCGTTCTTGGCCGAGAAGAACACGACCGTGATGAACCCGGTCTCGTCGCCGCAGACGATGCGGTAGGGCGGCTTGCGCCCAGAGCGGATCGGCGGCGAAGGCTCGTGCTTCAGGACCCTCACGGTGAGCGTCGCGATCTCGCCCGGCTTGGCGTCGCCCACGCTCGGCGAATGGCGGCGGTCGACGATGCTGCTCGGCAGATGCCAGAGCAGATCGACGATCTTTTCGCCGGCCGCGCGCGCCATCAGCTCGCCGATGCGCGGGCCGATCCCGGCGAGGCGCGTCACCGGCGCAAACAGCGGGAATAGGATGGAAGGTCGCATCGGCGCGGGGTTGGCAACAAAGCGGAGCGCACTATAGGACTAATACCAGTTGGCCGCAGGCTGCGGCGGTGGACGCGAAAGGAAAGTCCACAGGGAGCCGGGGAGCCGGGAGGAGGAAGGTGTTCGCGCGCCGCGCGCGCGTTCCATTCTTCTCTCCCCGGCTCCCCGCCTCCCTGTTCACTTTGCTTCCGCCGCTTGGGTCTCAGCCAGGAGGCGAGCCGTGAGCACAGAAGACGGCGAGGACGAACTCGTCCGTCGCCGCAAACGTTTGAAGTTTCGATCCTGGCATCGCGGGACCAAGGAGATGGATCTGCTCCTCGGTCCTTTCGCCGACGCATGCCTGGACGGCTTCGACGCCCGCCTTCTGGCGGAATACGAGGCGCTGTTGGACGTGCCCGAACCCGATCTATATGAGTGGATCCTGGGGCGCGCGGCGCCGCCGCCCTCCGCCCGTTCCTCCGTCCTCGACCGCTTGATCGCCCACTACGCCGGCAATGCCCGATAGTCCGCTGCCGCTCGACACCAAGCCCGGCGCCCTCGTCGTCGCCGGCGCCCCGGAAGGCGCCGATGCGCTGCTGCTCGGCGCCTGGGCGGGCGCGGGGCGCACCCTGCTGCACGTGGCGCGCGACGACGCGCGGCTCTACCGGCTGATCGATCACCTGCGCTTCTTCCATCCGGGCGTCGAGACCTTCGCGTTCCCGGCCTGGGACACGTTGCCCTATGACCGCGTCTCGCCCAACGTCGAGATCATGGCCGAGCGCGCGAGCGTGCTCGCCAAGCTCGCGAGCGCGCCCGATCAGGGAGCCGGGCGCGTCGTCGTCACCACGGTGAGTGCCATCCTGCAGCGCGTGCCGCCGCGTACCGTGTTCGCGGGGACCACGCTCTCCTTCACGCGCGGCGCCGGCCTCGACCTCGACAAGCTCACCGCGTTCCTCGCCGCCCATGGCTTCAACCGCGTGGGCACCGTACGCGAGCCCGGCGAGTTCGCCGTCCGCGGCGGCCTTATCGATCTCTACCCGCCCGGTGCGGCGGAGCCGGTGCGCCTCGATCTTTTCGGCGAGACGATCGAGACAATCCGCGGATTCGATCCGCTGAGCCAGAAGACGACCGGCACCCACGAGAGCTTCGCGCTGGCGCCGGTTTCCGAGCTGGTGCTCGACGAGGCGCGCATCACGCTGTTCCGCGAGCGCTATCGCACGGCGCATCCCCAGGATTGGCGCGGCGATCCGCTTTATGAGGCGGTGAGCGCCGGCCAGCGCTTCATCGGCATGGAGCAGTGGCTACCGCACTTCTACCCGTGCCTCGAGACGCTATTCCATTACCTGCCGGGCGCCGCGGTTACGATGGACCATCAGGTCGAGCAGGCGGTGGGGGCGCGGCTCGAGCTCGTCGCCGACTACTACGAGGCGCGCCGCAGCCTGATGACGAGCGGCAAGACGCCGGCTGGCGAGTTTGTCTATCGCCCGGTGCCGCCGGGCAGCCTCTATCTCGACCGGGCCGAATGGAAGACGCGGCTCGCCGAGCGCCGCGTTGCCGCGTTCTCGCCGTTCGCGGCGCCGGAAGGCGCGAGCGGCGTGATCGACGCCGGCTACCGCCAGGCGCCCGATTTCTCCGCCGCGCGCAATCAGGGCGACGTGAACCTGTTCGACGAGGTACGCGCCACGCTGGCGCGCTATGCGCGCGGCGGCGCGCGGCCGATGGTGGCCGCGTTCACCGCCGGCTCGCGCGCGCGGCTCGCGCAGCTGCTGCGCGAGCATGGCGCCGCCAACGTGCAGGAGGTCGGCGATTGGGCGGCGGCGCTGGCCGCACCGCGCGATGGCGTGAGCGTCGCCGAGCTGCCGCTCGAGCATGGCATCCTCGATGGCGGCGTTGCGATCGTCACCGAGCAGGACATCCTGGGCGAGCGGCTCGTGCGCCGCGCGCGGAAGCGCCGGCGCACCGATGCGTTCATCACCGAGCTATCCTCGCTGCAGCCCGGCGACCTCGTCGTGCACGAGGATCACGGCATCGGCCGCTACGACGGGCTCGAGACGCTCACCGCTGGCGGCGCGCCGCACGATTGCCTGCGTCTCCTCTACGCCGGCGGCGACAAGCTCTATCTGCCCGTCGAGAACATCGAGCTCTTGTCGCGCTACGGCAGCGAGGACGGCGAGGCGCCGCTCGACAAGCTCGGCGGCGCCGGGTGGCAGACGCGCAAGGCGCGCATCAAGCAACGCATCCGCGAGATTGCCGACAAGCTCATCGCGATCGCGGCGGAGCGCCAGCTCAAGAGCGCCGAGGCGGTGCCAACTCCGACCGGGACCTATGACGAGTTCTCGGCGCAGTTCCCGTATCAGGAGACAGACGATCAGCAGAAGGCGATCGAGGACGTGCTCGGCGATCTGGGCTCGGGCAAGCCGATGGACCGCCTCGTCTGCGGCGATGTGGGCTTCGGCAAGACCGAGGTGGCGCTGCGCGCGGCGTTGGTCGCAGCGATGGGCGGATTACAGGTGGCGGTCGTCGTGCCGACCACGCTGTTGGCGCGCCAGCACTCGGCCAATTTCCGCGACCGCTTCCGCGGCCTGCCGCTCAGGATCGGCCATCTCTCGCGCCTCGTCAGCGCACGCGACGCGGCCGGGACCAAGCGCGGCCTCGCCGCGGGCGACGTCGACATCGTGATCGGCACCCACGCGCTGCTCGGCAGGACCGTGAAGTTCAAGCGGCTCGGCCTCGTCATCGTCGACGAGGAGCAGCATTTCGGGGTGGTGCAGAAGGAGCGCCTGAAGGAGTTGCGCGCCGACGTGCACGTGCTGACGCTGACCGCCACGCCGATCCCGCGCACGCTGCAGATGGCGCTTGCCGGCGTGCGCGATCTCTCGCTCATCACCACGCCGCCGATCGACCGCCTTGCCGTGCGCACCTTCGTCCTGCCCTACGACGCGGTTGTGATCCGCGAGGCGATCCAGCGCGAGCTGTTCCGGGGCGGGCAGGTCTACTACGTCTGCCCGCGCATCGAGGACCTGCCCTATGTCACCGGCGAGGTGCGCGAGCTCGCCCCCGATGCCAAGATCGCGACCGCCCACGGCCAGATGGCGGCGAGCGAGCTCGAAGACACCATGGTGAAGTTCGTCGACGGCCAGATCCAGATCCTGGTCTCGACCAACATCATCGAGTCCGGCCTCGACATCCCCAACGTCAACACTATCGTCGTGCACCGGGCCGACCGTTTCGGCCTGGCCCAGCTCTACCAGCTGCGCGGCCGCGTCGGGCGCTCGAAGGTACGCGCTTACGCCTATCTCACGATCCCCTCGAATCAGGCCCTAGGCGAGGATGCGCAGCGCCGGCTCGAAGTGATGCAAATGCTCGATACGCTCGGCGCCGGCTTCCAGCTCGCGAGCCACGATATGGATATTCGCGGCGCCGGCAACCTGCTCGGCGAGGAGCAGTCGGGTCACATCCGCGAGGTCGGCATCGAGCTCTATCAGCAGATGCTGGAAGAGGCGGTGGCGACCGCGCGCGAGGCCGGGCCTGCCGGCCTTGCCCCGGCCGAGGAGCGCTGGACGCCGCAGATCTCCATCGGCATGCCGGTGCTGATCCCGGAAGAGTACGTGCCCGATCTTTCGGTCCGCCTCAGCCTCTACCGGCGCATCGCCGACCTGATCGAGGCGCGCGAGATCGACGCCTTCGCCGCCGAGCTCGTCGACCGCTTCGGGCCGCTGCCCGACGAGGTCAAGAACCTGCTCGATCTCGTGGCAATCAAGCGGTTCTGCGTCGCCGCCGGCATCGAGAAGATCGACGCCGGCCCCAAGGGGGCCGTTATCACCTTCCGCGCCAACCGGTTCGCCAAGCCCGAGAAGCTCGTGCGGTTCATCCGCGAGAAGGCGGGCACCATGAAGGTCCGACCCGATCAGCGGCTGGTCTACCGGCGCGATTGGCGCGACGAGCGCGCGCGCCTGCGCGGGGTCAACCACCTGGTGAAATCGGTCGCGGCGCTGGCCGCTTGATTCTTTAACGTAAGCAAATGTAACTAGCCGCCGTTTTGGCCGGGCCTCGAGCGGGGCCCGGCATCTCTTGTCAACGAAAGGAAGTGCCTATGGCTGATGCCGCCGAACTTCACGAGAACATCCAGGAAGCCCAGGAGAAGCCGCAGACCAAGTGGATCGGCGTTTGGATCGCCATCCTGGCCGTGCTGCTGGCCATCACCGGCATGGGCGGGTCGAACTCGATGAAGGACATGATCAACGCCAACGTCGAGGTGACCAACTACTGGGCCTTCTTCCAGGCCAAGAACATCCGCCAGACCGAGTTCCGCCTGGCGGCCGACCGCCTCGAGGTCGATCTGGCGCTCAATCCCAACCTGCCCGAGGCCACGAAGAAAGACATCGAGGCCCGCATCAAGCGCTACAAGGACACGGCGGCGCGCTACGAGAGCGATCCCAAGGAAGGCGACGGCAAGAAGGAGTTGATGGCCAAGGCGCGCGCGCTCGAGGCCGAGCGGGCCAAGGCGCAGCGCAGGGACCCCTATTTCGACTTCGCCGAGGCGCTGATCCAGATCGCGATCGTGCTCGCGTCGGTCACGATCATCACCGGCGCGATGTCGCTGCTCATCGGCAGCCTCGGCGTGGGCGTGCTCGGCACGCTGCTAATGCTCAACGGCTACATGCTGTGGTTCAAGATCGGCCTGCTCGAGCCCTGAGCTGAAGCATCGAACGAGCAGGGGCGGGCCCCGACCCGTCCCTGCTTCCGCCGCTCCCTGATCGACAGGTCGCATCGCAGCGACGCGGTCGGGCGGGCCGGCACCCGCCCCACATAGATGAAGCCTCCGCCTACGAATTCGCCGGGGCCGGGATGGCCTCGCCGGCGGCCTCGCGCTTCAGGAGATCGAGCGCCTCGAGGAACACGGCCGGGTCCTGCGCGCCGGAGATCGCGTATTTGCGATTGAAGATGAAGCAGGGCACGCCCTGGATGCCCATGCGTCGCGCCATCGCGTCCTCGGCCTCGACCCGGTCGACGTCCTCGCGCGTGGCGAGGTAGTCGCGCACGACCTTCTCCTCGAGCCCGGCGGCAGTGGCGATCGCCGCAAGCACGGCGGCATCGCCGATGTCGCGCCCTTCGAGGAAGTAGGCGCGGAAGATGCCCTCGACCACGGCGTCCTGCTTTCCCGCCCGCCCGGCAAGGCCGATCAGCCGGTGGGTGTTGACCGTGTTGGGCGTGCGCTGAATGCCGGCGAAATTGAAATCTATGCCCGCGCTCGCGCCGGCCTCGCGCACACGCTGGTAAATTCCGTCGGCGCGCGCGTCGCCCCCGAACTTCGCCGCGAGATAGGCCTTCCGCTCCATGCCCTCGGGCGGCATGTCGGGATTGAGCTGATAGGGGCGCCAGGCGACCACGACCTCGACGCCTTCCGGCGCTTGCGCCAAGGCGCTCTCGAAGCGGCGCTTGCCGATGAAGCACCAGGGGCAGATGGCGTCGGAGACGATGTCGACGGTGATGCGCGTGGTCATGACGCTCCTGATCTAGTTCGCGCGCAGATGGTGGAAAGGGCCTCCGGCTCGGCGCGCCGCCGCAGAAGTCTCCGGGGTTTCAGGCGCAAGATCAATCTGCCCATCGCGCTTGACGGCGGCGCGTTTGACAGGGAAGGGCGGTGAGGGCACGGTTCTGCCGCCTGCGATTGAATCCCGCAACGCCTGGAGGACCGCCCCTTGCGCTCCCGCATCATGTTCCTGACGCGCCTCGTCGGCCTCAAGCTCGCGGCGTTGTTTACGTTCGTTATCCTTACGCTCTACACGCCGAGCACGACCAATTCGCTGCTCGACGGCGCGGGTTCGGCCTCGAAGCTCTTCGCCAAGGGGACCGAGAATTCGCTGCTCTCGCTGGGCGGCCTGCTCGGCGATGCCGGCATGCTGATGCCAAAAAAGGGCGCGGTCGAGCTCACGATGCGTTACGTCGGCATGGACAAGGTGCTGCTGTTCATCGGCCTCACGATCTGCCTCTACCTCTCCTGGCTGCTGCTGATCGCGGCGGGGCGCGGCGCGCTGCGCCGGCTCGACGTGTTCGGCAATCCGCGCGAGCGGGCCGATGCGCGGATCCAGACCGGGCCGCCGCGCTGAGCGGCGTGGAAGGTGCGGGGAGTGCGTGCTCCCCACCTGGCGAAATCGCTATGCATCGTAGGGGCGGGTCCCCGACCCGCCCGGAGGCATAGACGCGCGAAAAACGTTGGGTGCCGAGCCGCGGCATCACGGGCGGGTCGGGGACC